>JACMKJ010000549.1 GCA_014380155.1 Rhizobacter sp.
GGCGCCTCGGCCGTGCCGTGGGCGCGGGCATAACTTTCGGTGTACAGCTCGACCCGGTCGGCGCTCACCTGGCGCACGGCGCTCATGGATTTGGGCTGCGGGTCCATGAACAGGCTGACACGAATGCCCAGCGCCTTGGCTTCGGCGATCAGCGGCGTCAGGCGCGCGGCGTCTTCCGGAAAACGCCAACCATGGTCGGAGGTGGGTTGCGATTCGTCGTCGGGCACAAAGGTGCATTGCTGCGGTGCCTGTCCCTTGGCAGCCAGCTCGCGCAGCAGGTCCATCAGGTTGTGCAGCGGATTGCCTTCGACGTTGAACTCGGCCTGCGGCCATTGCTGCATCAGCTCGGACAGCTCGAACACGTCGTGCGTGCGGATGTGGCGCTGATCCGGCCGCGGGTGAATGGTGATGCCCTGCGCCCCGGCCTGCAGCGCCAGCTCGGCCAGGCGCGTGACGCTTGGGAAATCGAGCGGGCGGCGGTTGCGGATCTGCGCCACCAGGTTCACGTTGACTGACAGCGCGGTGAGGCCGCGGTGGGCGTCAAGCCCAGTGGTGAGCAAGGGGTTCATGGCGTGTGCATTGCGCGTGAGTCAGCGGTCGAGAGCCTGCACGTCGAGCATGAGTTGTCGCGTGCGCAGGAGAGACGAGCCGAGATGATAGTGAAGCAAACCGCGCAAGACGGTCTTCAGCTCAGGCAAGGCCTGCGCGCAGGCTTGTTGCAGCGCCGCCAGGCTGCCATGCTCTAGCGCGGCTTGCAGACCGATCAGCACGTGGCCAGGCAAAGCGGTGTCGCCGGCTCGCGGCGCACCCACACCGGCTTCGGCCAGCAGGCTGTAGCGGCGCTCGCTGCTCACTGCCTCTTGGGTGAGCGTGACCAGGCTCAGGTCGGGCAACAAACCTATCTCTTTGAGCAGCGCAACCTCGAAGGCGCGCAGCGCCGCTTCGTCGTTGGCACCCAGGCCAGACAGGGTGCCGGCATAGACGTCGAATAGCGCCGGGTGTGCATCGCTGCGTGCCAGCAGCTTCATCAACAGCTCGTTGAGGTAGAAACCGCTGAACAAGGCCGCACCGGTGAGCATGGCGGCGCCACCGGCCCATTCGGCGGCGCGCAGGGTCTGGACCTCGCTGGTCGGCTCACCTGCGGCATCGGTCTTGGGTGCTCGGCCCAGCGACACCTGGATGCGCTGGAACGGCAACAACACCGAGCGCAGCTGCGAATAGGGCCGTTTGGCGCCCTTGGCGACAACCGCCAGGCGACCCTGGTCACGGGTGAAGAGGTCGAGGATGAGGCTGGATTCGCTCCAGTCGTAGCGGTGGAGCACGTAGGCCGCCAGCGTGGCCGGGGCGCGTGGAGCCCGCGTCACCATGGAGGCCTTATTCGTAGCCGTAGCTGCGCAGATGCTCTTCGTTGTCGGCCCAGCCCGAGCGCACCTTGACCCAGATCTCCAGGAACACCTTGGCGTCCATCAGCCGCTCGAGCTCTTGTCGTGCTTCGGAGCCAATGCGCTTCAGGCGCTCGCCATCACTGCCGATCACCATGCCCTTGTGGGCGTCGCGCTCCACGATGATGGTGGCGGCGATGCGGCGCAGGTTGCCTTCTTCTTCGAATTTGTCGATCACCACGGTGGAGGTGTAGGGCAGCTCGTCGCCGGTCAGGCGGAAGAGTTTTTCGCGGATCAGCTCGCTGGCCAGAAAACGATCGCTGCGATCGGTGAGCGCGTCTTCGTCGTAGAACCAGGATTGATGCGGCAGGTACGGCTTGACGATGTCGAGGAGGCGCTGGACGTCGGCGTCTTTTTTGGCCGTGAGAGGCACAAACTCGGCAAATGCGTGGCGGTCTTGCATGCCCTTGAGCCACGGCACGAGGTCGGCACGGCGGTGCACCGCATCGAGCTTGTTGGCAATCAGGATCACCGGCTTGTCGGAAGGCATCAAGGCCAGCACCTTGGCATCGTCGAGCCCGAAACGGCCGGCTTCGACCACGAACAAGACCACGTCGACGTCGCCCAGCACGCCTTGAACCGTGCGGTTGAGGTTGCGATTGAGCGGCGCGCTGTGCTTGGTCTGGAAACCGGGCGTGTCGACAAAGACGAACTGGCTGTCATCGACCGTGCGGATGCCGGTAATGCGGTGGCGTGTGGTTTGCGCCTTGGCCGAGGTGATGCTCACCTTCTGGCCCACCAGGGCGTTGAGCAGCGTCGACTTGCCCACGTTGGGGCGGCCCACGATGGCAACGAGGCCGCAGCGCGTTGCAGCGCTTGGGTTCGAGCCGTCGGGCTCTTGAGATTCAGTCATGGGTTATGAGCGCAGGGCGCTGCCGGGCTTGTCGCTGGCTTTCAGTGCCACCAGCATGCGGCGGGCAGCTTCCTGCTCGGCCACGCGGCGCGAGCGGCCTTCGCCGGTCTCGGCCAGGCTGAGGGCGGGCACGGCACATTCGACCTCGAAGGTCTGAGCGTGCGCCTGGCCGCGGGTGCTCGTGATGCGGTAACTGGGCACCGGCAGGCGGCGCGCTTGCAGCCATTCCTGCAGCTCGGTCTTGGCGTCTTTGGTCCAGCTGTCGATGTCGGTACTGACAATGACCTCACCGAACAGGCGCTGCACCAGCGTGCGTGCGGGATCGAACCCACCATCGAGGAAAGTGGCACCGATGATGGCTTCAAGCGCATCAGCCAGGATGGAGGGGCGCTGGGCACCGCCGCCACGCGCTTCACCTTCGCTCAAGCGCAACACCTCGGGCAGGCCGATCACGACGGCCACACGGTGGAGGGTGTCTTCACGCACCAAGTGGGCGCGCACACGGGTCAGGTCGCCTTCGTCGGAGCCGCCGAAACGCTCGAACAGCAAGGCGCTGATGGCCAGGCTGAGCACGGCATCGCCCAGAAACTCGAGCCGCTCGTTGTGGTCGGAGCTGAAGCTACGGTGCGTGACGGCACGGCTCAGCAGCTCGGGTTTGGCAAAGCCATGCCCCAGGCGTTGTTGCAGTGCGGTCAGGCGTGCGTCCACAAGTATTCGGCTCGGCTCGGGCGCGCCCTATTTCGAGCGCCCTTGGTACTTGATCAGCAGATACACCGGCGCCATCAACTCGATTTCCTTGTTGTAGGCAAAGGCAATCACGACCTTCTCGTTGACCTTGGTGATTTCGAGATCTTTGCCGGTGATGGACGTCACACCGTATTCGATCTGCACTTGTTTTTCGAAGGCACTTCGAATCTCGGGGACCGTGGTCGCACCGCTGGCCGCGATCTTCTCGACTGCACGCTTGATGGTGGAGTATTCGTTGATGGTCGGAAGAACCCGCAACCCTACCAGTGCCATGAACCCGATCACGATGGCCCAGAACAGCAGCCCGAACAGCGTGACACCGCGCTGGGAACGCACCTTGCGATGTTCAACGGTCATGGCCTCGTGCTCCTCTTGATGAGTTGGGTCTGGAAAGTGTCGCGGCTCATCAACGGAACGAGCCTATACGCCGGAGGTTACCGAAATTCATCCAGACAAAGAAGGCTTTGCCCACGATGTTCTGGTCGGGCACAAACCCCCAGAAGCGCGAGTCTTCCGAGTTGTCGCGGTTGTCGCCCATCATGAAGTAATGCCCGGCGGGTACCTTGCATGTGACGCCTTCGGCACTGTAGCGGCAGTTTTCCTTGAACGGGAAGGGGTCGGTCGGGCGAATATAAGAGGGCCGTTGCACATCCACCAGGATGTTGTGCTCCACCGAACCGAGCTTCTCTCCGTACTGCTTGAAGTAGCGCGTGCTGTCGTCGTCGTAGAACTCGGGCAGGGCCGTGGTGTCGACCAGTTTCCCGTTGAGGTAGAGGCGCTGGTTCAGGTAGGCCACCTCGTCGCCTGGCAAAGCCACGACACGTTTGATGTAGTCAATGCTCGGGTTGGCCGGGTAGCGAAACACCATCACGTCGCCACGCTGCGGGTCGTTGATCGGAATGATCTTCTTGTTGATCACCGGGAGACGAACCCCATAGTGGTACTTGTTCACCAGAATCAGATCGCCGATCAGCAAGGTGGGCACCATCGACCCGGACGGGATCTTGAACGGCTCGAACAAGAACGAGCGCAGCAAGAACACCACCAAGATGACCGGGAAGAGGCCCGCGGTCCAGTCGAGCCACCAGGGCTGCATCAACAAGGCTTCTCGCGCCTGGCTCACGTCGCCGTCGACCTTGGCGATGCCCTTCTTGGCCAACTCGTCGCGCCGCGCAGCGTCTTGCTGCTCGAGCGTGCTCGCTGCGCGCAATCTTGCCGGCGCGAAGTAGAAGCGCTCGGCCAGCCAGTAGGCCAACGTCACCAGGGTCAGGATGAACAGCAGCAACGAGAAGTTGCCCGTCCACTTGCCCACGTACCAGCCTCCCAGATACACCGCGAGGCACGCATACAGCAAACCGGTCAAAGAACCCATCAATCGTCCACTTGGAGGATGGCCAGGAACGCTTCCTGAGGCACCTCGACGGAGCCGATCTGCTTCATGCGTTTCTTGCCGGCCTTTTGTTTTTCGAGCAGCTTGCGCTTGCGGGAAATATCGCCGCCGTAGCACTTGGCGATCACGTTCTTGCGCAGCGCTTTGATTGTCTCACGCGCAATGATGTTGGCTCCGATGGCCGCCTGTACCGCCACGTCGTACTGCTGGCGTGAAATCAGCTCGCGCATCTTGGCCACCACGGCGCGGGCACGGTACTGGCTCTGCGCGCGGTGAACGATGATCGAGAGAGCGTCCACACGGTCGCCGTTGAGCAGGATGTCGACCTTCACCACGTCAGAGGCGCGGTACTCCTTGAACTCGTAGTCCATCGACGCATAACCACGCGACACGCTCTTGAGCTTGTCGAAGAAGTCCAGCACGATCTCGGCCAGCGGCATCTCGTAAGTGAGCATCACCTGGCGGCCGTGGTAGGCCATGTTGAGTTGGTTGCCACGCTTCAGGTTGGCCAGCGTCATCACCGGGCCGACATAGTCTTGCGGCATGTACAGGTGCACGGTGACGATGGGCTCCCGGATCTCTTTGATGCGCCCGAGATCGGGCATCTTGGATGGGTTCTCGACCTGCAGCACTTCCTCGTTGTTGAGCTCGACCTGGTAGACAACCGACGGAGCAGTGGTAATCAGATCCTGATCGAACTCGCGTTCCAGGCGCTCTTGCACGATCTCCATGTGCAGCAGGCCCAGAAAGCCACAACGGAAGCCAAACCCGAGCGCCTGCGACACCTCGGGTTCGTAGCGCAGCGAAGAGTCGTTGAGCTTGAGCTTCTCAAGTGCATCACGCAGTTGGTCGTATTCGCTGGCCTCGGTGGGGTAGAGACCGGCAAACACCTGCGGCTGGATCTCCTTGAAGCCTGGCAGCGCCTCTTCGGCGGAGCCCAGGTTGTTGGGCAGCTTCTTTTCCAAGGTGATGGTGTCGCCCACCTTGGCAGCCTGGAGTTCCTTGATGCCGGCGATCACGAAACCCACTTCGCCGGCGCGCAGGGCCTCACGTGAAACCGATTTGGGGGTGAACACACCCATTTGTTCGGCCGCATAGGCCGCGCCGGAGGCCATCATCTTGAAGCGCTCGCCGCGCTTGAGTTCACCGTCCACCACCCGCACCAGCATCACGACGCCGACGTAGTTGTCAAACCAGGAGTCGATGATCATGGCCCGCAAGGGCGCGTTGGGTTTGCCCTTGGGAGCGGGCATGCGGGTGATCACCGCCTCCAGAATGTCGTCGATGCCTTCGCCCGTCTTCGCGCTGCAGGGGACGGCGTTCTCGGCGTCGATGCCGATCACGTCTTCGATCTCGGCTTTCGCGTTGGCCGGATCGGCATTGGGCAGATCCATCTTGTTGAGCACTGGCACCACTTCGACACCCAGATCGAGTGCGGTGTAGCAGTTGGCGACGGTTTGCGCTTCCACTCCCTGGCTGGCATCAACCACGAGCAACGCACCTTCGCATGCAGACAGTGATCGACTTA
>JACMKJ010000550.1 GCA_014380155.1 Rhizobacter sp.
CACCGGTGAAACTGGCTTACTCCGCCCGCAATCGTTCCGCCTCCATTCGCATTCCCTATGTCCAATCCGACAAGGCACGCCGCATCGAAGTGCGCTTCCCGGACCCGACGGCGAATCCGTATCTTGCCTTCGCCGCGATGATGATGGCCGGACTCGATGGCGTGCAGAACAAGATTCACCCAGGCGAAGCTGCCACCAAGGACCTGTACCACCTGCCGCCGGAAGAAGACAAGCTGATCCCGACGGTCTGTCACAGCCTGGACCAAGCGCTCGACTATCTGGACAAGGACCGTGCCTTCCTGACCAAGGGTGGTGTGTTCACCGATGCCTACATCGACGCCTACATCGACCTGAAGATGCAAGACGTCACCCGTTTCCGCATGGCGACCCACCCGGTCGAGTTCGACATGTACTACACGCTCTGAACCCGCGAGGGCTCTGCGTATCGAAGGGACGGCCATGCCGTCCCTTTTTCGTTTCTAAGCGGCAATCGGCCACAATCCCGGGCATTGCCCTGTCACCCGGCGCACCGATGCCCGCGTTACAGAGCCAGAGGTGAATACATGACTTCAGCGAATTTCAAGCGATCCCTGACCCTGCTGGCCCTTCTCGTGTCAGCGTCTGCCTGGGCCCAAGACCCGAACAAGCCCGTGTACCGCTGCCCCGGCAACCCGGTGCTCTACACCGACAGCTTGTCGGCCAAGGAAGCCAAGGACAAGGGTTGCCGCACCCTCGAGGGCGCACCCATCACCGTGATCCAGTCCGTCAAGCCGCGCCCTGGCGCCCCGGTACCAGCGGCCAGCCGTGGAGAAGGCTCCAAGGTCGATGCGAATGAACAGCGCGCCCGCGATACCGACGCCCGCCGCATTTTGGAAAGCGAGTTGAAAAAGGAAGAAGAGCAGTTGGCCGGGCTCCAGAAGGAATACAACAACGGCGAGCCAGAGCGCCGTGGCGATGAAAAGAACTTCCAGAAGTACCAGGATCGGGTGGTCGAGTTGAAGGCCAGCATTGCCCGCAAAGAGAGCGACATCGCTGCCCTCAAGCGCGAGCTCGGCAAGCTGCAGTGAGCCCGGTCAGCGCCCGGCCCCCTGCAGCGGCCCCTCAACCCCTCGCATTCCAGGCGTTTGACCACTTGGCCACCATGGTGGCGGTGGTTCACCGCGACGGGCATTGCCTGTTTGCCAATGCCGCCTTCGAGCATGTGCTGGGGCTGTCACGCCGCAGTGTGTTGCGCGGTTCGTTGTTCGAGTGGTTCGTCGACGCCCACATCGTGCGCGAAACGGTGGCCGCGGTCGCCCGCAACGATTTCGCCACCAGCCGCTTCGAGGCGCTGCTGCGCCGGCCGGCCTCGGTTCACAGCGAGCCGCTGCCGGTGCACGTGATCGTCAACCAGATGGACCGGGCCGACCAGGTGCTGGTGGAATTGGTTGAAATTGAACAGCAGACCCGCCAAGACCGCGAAGAGCGTGCGTTGGGCCAGGCTCAGGCCAACAAGGAGCTGATCCGCAACCTCGCGCACGAGATCAAGAACCCGCTGGGTGGCATCCGCGGCGCCGCGCAGCTGCTGGAAATGGAAGTCGAGTCGCGTGCGCTGACCGAATACACCCAGGTCATCATTCAGGAGGCCGACCGCCTGCAGGCGCTGGTTGATCGGCTGCTGGCACCCCACCGCAAGCCCCACGTGGTGAGCGACGTCAACATCCACGAGGTGTGCGAGCGGGTGCGCTCGCTGATCCTGGCCGAGTTCCCGCGCGGCCTCTCGGTGCGGCGTGACTACGACATCTCCATCCCCGACTTTCGTGGCGACCGCGAGCAGCTGATCCAGGCCGTGCTCAACATCGCCCACAACGCGGCGCAGGCCCTGGCCGAGCGCATTCAGCAGGGCGACGCCTGCATCACGCTGCGCACGCGCATTGCGCGCCAGGTCACGCTGGGCAAGCAACGCTATCGACTGGCACTGGAATTGCATATTGAAGACAACGGCCCGGGCGTCCCCGAGTCGATCCGTGATCGCATTTTTTACCCGCTGGTATCGGGGCGCGATGGTGGGTCGGGCTTGGGGCTCACATTGGCGCAAACTTTCGTGCAGCAACACCAGGGCGTGATTGAATGCGTGAGTGAGCCGGGCCAGACACTCTTCAAGATCGTGATACCGCTGCCCTGAATCAAAAGTTCTCGTCGGCGGCCCCAACCACAGGCAGGGCATGAAACCCATCTGGATCGTTGACGACGACCAATCCATCC
>JACMKJ010000551.1 GCA_014380155.1 Rhizobacter sp.
ACTCCACCGCCACCAGCGTCTTGGGGTCGCGGTACAGGCCGATGTGGCCGATGCGCGCACCGGGCACCACGTTGAGCATGCCGTCGAGAAAGCCCGCACCCGCGCGCATGATGATGACGAACACCGTCTTCTTGCCGTCGATCACCGGGCTCTGCATCTTTTCGAGCGGGGTTTCAATGTCGATCAGTTGGGTTGGCATGTCGCGCGTGACCTCGTAGGCCATCAGCATGCTGATCTCGCCCAGCAGGCGCCGAAAGCTGTTGGTACTGCGGTCCTTTTCGCGCATCAGCGTGAGCTTGTGCTGGATCAGCGGGTGAGTGACGTGGTGGACGGACGCGGTCATGGGCTCTCTCCTTGAGTCATCAGCATATCGGCTCGGCATGCAGGAAGCGGCATTTTTGCCAAGCTTCTGGCACTTCAGGCTTCAAGTCTCACCCCCGCCCTGCCGAAAAAGCAGGAGCAGACGAGTCATGCGCGCCGAGTGCGCATGGCTTGCTGCAACAGGCGTTCCACCTCCACCCTTGCCCCCACACCCGCATGAACCGGACCTTGACCACCCGCCGACAAGCCGCCCGTGCCGTGCTGCTCGCGGGCCTGGCCTGTCTGTCGTTCCAAGCCGTGGCGGCCGACGACCTGCGCATCGTCACCGAAGAGCTGCCGCCCTACAACATGACCCAGAACGGGCAGATCACCGGGCTGAGCACCGAGGTCGTGCGCGCGGTCCTGAAGGAAGCCGGGGTGCAAGCCCCGATCCAGTCGATGCCCTGGGCCCGCGCCTACGACATCGCGCTGAACACCGAAAACGTGGCGATCTACTCCATCACGCGCACCCCGCAGCGCGAGAAGCTGTTCAAGTGGGTCGGCGTGATCGCACCGACGAACTGGTACCTGTTCAGCCGGTCCGACAAGAACATCAAGCTCAAGAAGCTCGACGAAGCCCGCGGCCTCCAGATCGCCACCGTGAATGAAGACGCGGGCGAGCAGTACCTGGTGGGCAAGGGCTTTGCCCTCGGCAAGAACCTGCAGTCGAGCAGCAAGTACGAGCTCAACTACGAGAAGCTGAAGCTCGGCCGTGTCGACCTGTGGGTGGCCAACGAGTTGAACGCCATGTACCTGGTGCGCCAGGCGGGCGACGACCCGACCCAGGTGCTGGTGCACGCCCTGCCGCTGAACGACCTGGGCAGCACCGGCGGGCTCGACCTGGCCTTCAGCCTGAAAACCCCCGATGCCGTGGTCGATCGTTTCAGGAAGGCGCTGGAGACGATCAAGAAAAACGGCACCTATGACAGCCTCCAGAAAAAGTGGCTCTGACGACGCGGCGGTAGCGCCCGCGCCGCCGCGCTCGCTGGGGCGCCGGCTGGTGCTGGGCACGCTGGCCTTCAGCCTGGTCTTCACGCTCGCCGCCGTGGCTGTGCGCACCTGGTCGGCCTGGCAGTCCAACCTGTCCGCGATGACGGCCGAGCTCGCCCTCATCGACAAGGTGTTCCAGCGCACCCTGGCCAAGGCCATCTGGGAGATGGACCGCGAGGAACTGCAGAGCCACGTGAACATCGTGTCACGGGTGAGCCCGGTGGGCCGCATCGAGCTTCGCATCGGCCGCGCCGGCCGCCCGCCCGAAATCATCGAGGGCGGCCAAGCCGCCCACGCCGTTTCGTCACGCGCGCCCTCGCTGCAGCACGTGCTGACCTTCGCGCCCTATCCGGGCGCCAGCGAGAACGTCGGCGAGCTCCGGTTGGAAGGCGACGAGAGCGTGCTCTGGACGCGGCTGCGCGGCGAGGTGGCCGGCATCGTGGTGACGCAGGTCATTCAGTCGGCGCTGCTGGCAGCGCTGATCATGTGGCTGTTCAACGGGGCGGTGACGGTGCACGTGCAGCGCATCGCCCGCCACCTGGACGAGCTCACCCCCGCCACGCTGGACCAGCGGCTGGCGTTGGACCGCCGCGTCACGCACCGCGATGAGCTGAGCTTGCTGGAGGCGGGAGTCAACCACCTGCAGAGCAACCTGTCGGAGTACCTCGCGCGACAGCGCCGCGACGAGCATGAACTCACCGCCCACCGCGACCGCCTGGCCGAGTTGGTGGACGAGCAGACGGCCGAACTGCGCTCCGCCAATGCCATGCTGCAAGAGCTGTCGCGCAGCGATTCGCTCACCGGCTTGTCCAACCGCCGCCACTTCGACGAAGTGAAGGACATCGAATTCCGCCGCGCCCAACGCATGAACCAGCCCCTGTCGGTGCTGCTGTGCGACGTCGATTTCTTCAAGCGCTACAACGACACCTATGGCCACGCCGAGGGCGACCGCTGCCTGCAAGCCGTGGCCGAAGCCCTGAAGCAGACCTTCTCGCGCGCCGGCGAGCTCACCGCACGCATCGGCGGCGAGGAGTTCGCCGTGTTGCTGCCCGGGGCTGATGTGGTGCGCGCACGCGCCGCGGCGCAGCGCCTGCAAGAACGGTTGCGCGCGCTGTCGCTCGCACACGCCGACTCGCCAGTGGGCGACCACGTGACCATCAGCATCGGCATTGCGCAGTTCGATCCAGAGACCATGGACCGTTTCGAGACCTTGCTCCACCGGGCCGACAAGGCCCTGTACCTCGCCAAGAACCAGGGGCGCAACCGGGTTGCCGGCTGATGCTTGAAGGAGACCCGATGACGATCCGCTCGCTTGCTCTTTGCTTGTTCACCTCGCTGGCCCTGTCGCTGGCCTGTTCGGTGGCGCGCGGGCAAACCATCAAGGGCGTGACCGAAACTTCCACCTACAGCCGGCTCGACAACGGCAAACCTGCCGGCCCAGCCAACGAGATCGTCGAGGCCACGCTCAAGCGGGCCGGCCTCGACTACAACCTCGCCATGTACCCCTGGGCTCGGGCCTACGACATCGCGCTGCAAGAGCCCAACGTGCTCATCTACCTGATCGCACGCACGCCGGAGCGCGAGCCGCACTTCAAGTGGGTGGGCGAGTTCATCCGCGTCGAATACTTTCTCTACAAGCTGCGCGGGCAGCCGGGGATTGCGGTGCGCAGCCTTGAAGACGCCAAGGCCTACACCGTGGGCGTGATGCGCAACGACGTGCGCCACCAGTTTTTGCTGGGCAAGGGATTTACCAAGCTGGTGGTATCGCCCCAGGGCGGAGACAACTTCAGGCAGCTCACCAACGGGCAGGTGCAGCTTGCCGCCTTGTCCGAACCAGGGGCGGCCCAGCTCTGCGAAGAAAACCGCTTCGACTGCACTCGGCTGGAGAAGGTGTACGCACTCGACGACCTCTCGGTCGGCATCTGGATGGCCTACAGCAAACCCACCTCGGACGAGGTGGTGGCACGCACCCGCGCCGCATTCGACAAGATCAAGGCCAGCGGCAGTGTGGCGAGGCTGATGGCCGCCAAGCGCTGACGGGGCCATCTCGTCCGCTGGGGGCTCAGAACACCGTGCCGTCGCTCTCGATCTTGAGCGGCGGGCTGCCCCCTTCGCGCAGGCTCTTGGCGATCTCGCGGCCGGCGGCCCAGGTGCCGCCTTCGAGGATGCGGGCGAGCGGCATCTCGTCGGCCGACTTGTTCAAACGATCGCGCACCAGCGGCGCCAGCTCGTCGATGAGCGCCACGGTGAGCGCACGCCACTCGACGATGGCTTCGTCAGCGGCGGTGTAGGTGCGGGTCGCAAACGTCGGGTCTTTCGGCACGATGACGCGGGCGTCGATCAACAGGCCGCCATTGCGGTACTCGGGCAGGCCGGTCAGGCCGTCGATGTCGGTGAGCGTGATGCCGGCCCACTCGAACGGCTCCAGCAGCGAGTAGGTCAACCACTGGCTCAGCTTGTGGAACGGCACCCAGCCGGCGGTGAGCCCGGTACCACCGGCCAGCGGGTGCGGCCAGCAGTCTCCCAAGGGCATGCCCTGCAGCTCGCTGCCGGTGAGCCAGATGGGGCTCAGGTGGTCGAGCAGTGCCTGCAGCACACGCGGCGCGGCCAGGCGCACGGGGCTGTTGTCGGTCGGGCCGGGGAGGGTGAGTGTGTCGAACAGCCCCCCTGGCCGGCCGTCGGCGCCAAACACCTCGGGCTGCGCGCGCATGGTTTGGCCCAGGCGCTGCAACAAGGCCACCCGGCCGTCGAGCCCGACCAGCGGGTTGTCGCTGCGCACCTGGAACATCTGTGCCAGCGTGGCCGCGTCGATGCGCCGCATCGCCGCCGCATCGACACGATACGGGTCACCCGCGTCGGACGAAAACTGCCCCTGCATGAAGGCACGGAAACTCGCGACGCCCAGGCCTTCGGAGCGGCTGAAGGTCTGGCCGCTCTCGGCTTCGGCATAGCGCCACTGCGGGCCGGCGCCGGCGTCGAGCAGCACGCTCACCAGCGTGAGGTCGATGCGCGCACGCGCCTGCGCCACGTGGTGGCGGCCGGCGAGGTGGGCGTCGAGCTCGGCCTTGCGGTCGACACCGCCGGTCTCGAAATGCCGCCAGCGGCTGTGGTACGGGATGCGCAGGTCGGGGTAGTTCTGGCGTGTGACGTGTTCGATGCGGCGCGACACCTCATCGAGCTGCGCGCGGTTGAGGGTGAAGTGGCGCGAGCGGCCTTCTTCGACCGCGCGCAGGATGTTTTTGCAGCGCTCGCGAACGGTCGCCGTCGAACGCAGCGGGGCTACGAGGTCATGCAAGATCGCGCCCTTTCGTGGCTGCAAGCTTCACGTCATCGGGCACGCTGCCGTCGGTGAAATAACCCGCCGCGATCTTGGCCTCGATCTCCACCTTCGCATCGGCCGGCACCAGCTCGTCGGGAATCTTCACCCGCTCGCCCACTTCGATGCCGCTGCCGGTGATGGCGTCGTATTTGTCGTTGCTCATGCTGACCAGGCGATGGATCTTTTTCACACCCAGCCAGTGCAGCACGTCGGGCATCAGCTCCTGGAAGCGCATGTCTTGCACGCCAGCCACACACTCGGTGCGCAGGAAATACTTGTCGGCGCTGTCGCCGCCTACCTGGCGCTTGCGTGCGTTGTAGACCAGGAACTTGGTGACCTCGCCGAGCGCGCGGCCCTCTTTGCGCGAGTAGGCGATCAGGCCCACACCGCCCTGTTGCGCGCCCCTCACACACTCTTCGATGGCGTGCGTGAGGTAGGGGCGGCAAGTGCAGATGTCGGAGCCGAACACATCGGAGCCGTTGCACTC
The DNA here is from genome assembly GCA_014380155.1 of Rhizobacter sp. Classification (GTDB taxonomy): domain Bacteria; phylum Pseudomonadota; class Gammaproteobacteria; order Burkholderiales; family Burkholderiaceae_C; genus Rhizobacter. Next base: position 5,157 of record JACMKJ010000551.1, read on the forward strand.
GTCGTGCACACGCGCGGTGAGCGTGACGCTCGGGTCGGCCAGATCGGCGGGCGAGCCAAAGATATAGAGCGTCTGCCCGCCGATGGGCGGCAAGAAGATGCCGATGTCGCTGCGCGTCACCAGCTCGGGGTACATGCCGCCGGTCTCTTCGAACATCACACGCCGCAAGTCAGCTTCGCTCACGTTGAAACGCTTGGCCACACCCTCGATCCACCACACCGGCTCGATGGCGATCTTGGTGACCATGGCCGACGAGTCTTCGAGCAGGTACTTGCCATCGGGCTTCAGGCGCTGGAAAGCGATGGCCTGCTTGATCTCGGGCAGGTGCACGTGGGCCTGCGTGACGGCGATCGTCGGGCGGATGTCATAGCCCTGCGCCAGGTGGTCGGCAAACACTTCGCCGACGGTGGCACCCCAGGGGTCGAGCGAGACGATGCGGTGCGGATCACCCCACTGTGGGTAGGGGCCGATGGGCGTGGTCGGCGAGGTGTTGGTCAGGTCGGCGCGGTGGCCCTTGGTCAGGTTGCCGGCCGCCACCGCCAGCGCACGGTAGATGCCGTAGCTGCCGCTGTGCGTGCCGACCACATTGCGCTGGCTGCGGTTGGTGGTGGTGCCCACCACGGGGCCACGCTCCTGCGGATCGGCCGCGCCCCAGCTGATGTTGGGTGCGCCGCTCACACCCTGTTGACCAGGGTGCGAGGTGAGGCGAATGTGCTTGGTGTTGACTTTGGCTTCGCCCGGCTTCTCGGTGCTCATCAAGGTCGCTCCTTCGTGGGTGGACGACGCGAATGAGCATACGCCGTCACGGCACGGCTTGTCGCGCCGTCCACCACCGTTGCAAGGCTTGGGCCACCTCATGGAGTGAGGAATCGTTCACGAGGGTGAGGTCGGCCTGCACAGTCGGCGTGTGGCGTTGCAATCGGGCGCTGACAGCCGCCTCGTCTTCGCGCCCTCGCCCGAGCAGGCGCTGCGCCCGCATCGCGGGCGGCGCCGTGATCTCGACCACGCTCAACCCCGGGGCCTGCTGACGCAGGGTGGGCAGGTGGGCGCGCGAGCTGTTGAGCACCACCCAGTCACCTGCGGCCAGCGGCGCGAGGGCGTGGTGCCGCACGCCGTAACTCAGGCCGTGGGCCTGCCAGGTGGTGGCGAGCACGCCTGTGGTTTGCAGCGCCACAAAGTCTTCGGCACTGACGGCCTCGTGCTGCTCGGCGCCACCGTCGGCCGGCCTCGTGATGACGCGCTGGGCCTGGTGAACCTGCGGGCCGCTCGCGCTGCGCAAGCCCGCCCAGGCTTGCAGCACGCTGTCTTTGCCAGCACCCGACGGGCCGACCACCACGATCAGGCGTTCGCTGTGGGGAAGGGTCGGCAGGTCTTTCATGCGAGTGGGTAGCGGTGCAACAGCCTGAAGGGCTGGCCCGCTGCGGGCTCGACGAACACGCTCAGCGTGTCGCACTCGAGCGGCTGGCGCAGGGCGGCGGCGAAGTGGTGCTGCGAGGCCTGCTGCAGCTCGTCGCGCAAGGTCGGGTCTGGCGGCAGGCCGTCGGTCAGCGTCATGTGAAAGCGCCAGTGGCCGAGCACATGCGGGTAGCCGTGGCGTTGCAGCAGCGCGCGTTGTTCTTCGCTCAGCGGCGTGGCGAGGCGGCGTTGCAACTCATCGGCCGTGGGCTCCGCGCGCCAGGCATCGAGCTCGGTGACGCAGGCGTCGGCCAGACGGTGCAACGGGTGGGTGGCCGGCAGCGGCACCAGCGGCTGTAGCGCGAGGAAGTGGGCCAGCCACTGCACCGACAAGGCCGGCATCACAAAACGTGGCGTGCGTTGCGCCAGCTGCGCCACGGCGTCGCGCAGGCCGGCTTCGCTGCAGCCTGGCGCCAATCGCAGGGGGGCTTTCAGCGTGGCGTGAAAGCCGTAGCGCCAAGGCTCGCCCACGTGCGCGCGCGACGGCCGCCGCGCCTCATCGGACGACGGGTCGCGCTGCAACCAGTCGCAGCCAGCGTGCCACAGGGCATGCGCGGGCGGTGGTGCGTAATACACCGCATAACGAGGAATTGCAGCCGGCGAATTCGTCATTCGTCGTGCTGCACCGTGAGCTGCACCGCATCCGACGCAAACAAGGTGCAACCGACTTCGACCGGCACACCCTGCGCGTCCACATTCACATAGCGCACCACCAGCACCGGCTGGGTGGCCGGCCGCGCCAGCGCATCGGCCTCGTTAACTGTGGGCAGGCGGCACGAGACCACGCTGCGGGCGCGGGTGTAGTCGGCCACACCAAGACGTTGCAAGGCGGCGGTGATGCTGCCCGTTTCAGTGAACGCCTCCACCATGCCGGCCAGGCGGGGCAAGGGGTAGGCCGAGGTCGCGAGGTTGACCGGGCGGCCGCGCACCGTGGCGCGGGTGTACATGAGTTGCAGGTTGGCTCGTGCGTTCACACCCAGGTCTCGCGCCCACTCGCTGCCGCGCAACTGCTCGTGCGCCAGCAGCTCGCGCTGCGCGGTTTCGCCGACGGCGGCCAGGTTTTGCGACAAGCGCGTGCGGCGCTGCAAGGCGTAGTCGAGCACCAGCTCGCGCACGAAGGTGCCGCTGCCCTGAGCCACACGCACGAAACCGTCGCGCGCCAAGGCCTGCACCGCCTGGCGCAACGTGTGGCGATTGACCTCGAATCGTGCGGCCAGCGCCGCCTCGTTGGGCAGGCGCTCGCCGGGGCGCAGGCGGCCGGCAGTAATGTCTTGGCGCAGCACGGCGGCGATGCTTTCCCAACGGCGAATCGGCGTCGGGGTGTCGGCCGCGTCGGCCGGGAAAGAAGAGGCGTTGAGTGTCATGTCAAGAATCTGTCACGGGCTTGTTCGATACTGGCTGCGATCCTACAGTCATCTAGATGACATTCGCATGACCGATACCACCGACCCCCACCACTCCATTGCGCAGCGCCAGGCCTGGCTGTCGGTGCTGGCGCATGCGCCTCGCGCCGCGCTGGCCGAGCATGCCCAACGCTGCGCCCTCGGCCAGGCCTTCGACTGGCTGCGCGAGCCCGAGATCGGCCTGGCCCTGGTGCGCGCACGCATCGCCAACCGCGGCGACCGCTTCAACCTGGGTGAGGTGACGCTGACCCGCTGCATCGCCCGGGTGTCGTTGGACGGCCACGCCACGGCGGGAGTCGGGCATGTGCTGGGGCGCGACGAACAACGTGCACGCTGGGTGGCGCAGCTCGACGCCTTGCTTCAGCAGCCCACGCTGCATGAGCCGCTGCTGGCCGAGGTGATCCACCCGTTGCGTGTGCAACGCGAAGCGGCGTTGGCGCACGAGCAGGCGCGCCATGCGGCGAGCCGTGTGTCCTTCTATACCTTGCAGTCGGAGGCCACCCCATGACGGCGGATCTCCTGGCCACCATGCCGCGTGGCTTTGCCGATGCGACGCACGACGCGCAGTCGGTGTTTCGCAGCGTGCTCGAGGCCTTGTCGCGCCCCGGCCGCCTGCAAACACTGGTGGCCAGCGACGGCCTGCAGGCCCCCGCGCCCCTGTCGCGCGGCCTCACCGCGCTGCTGCTGACCTTGCTCGACACCGAAACCTCGCTGCACCTCGCCGACCCGCTGGCGAGCGACGCGGCCTGGATGTACTGTCGCTTTCACACCGGCGTGCAACGCGAGGACGATGCGGCGCCGGCAGACTTTGTCGCCACCCGTTCCACGCACGCGCAGCTCGACGGCCTGCGCCTGGGCAGCGACGAGGTGCCACAACAAGGCAGCACGCTGATCGTCGACACCGGCAGCCTGGCACTCGAACGCGGCGCACGCTTGCGCCTCACGGGCCCGGGCATCGAGCACGAACAGCACATGGGTTTGTGCGGCCTGCCGATCGCCTTCTGGCAACAGCGCATCGCGATGCAGCCCTTGTTCCCGCGCGGCGTCGACTTGCTGCTGGTGTGCGGCTCGCAGCTGATCGGCGTGCCTCGCTCCACCGTCATGACTCTGGAAGGCTGACCGTGTACATCGCCGTCAAGGGCGGAGAAGCCGCCATCGAAGCCTCGCGCCAGCTGCTGGCCAGCGCGCGCCGGGGTGACCCCGCCGTGCGTGAGCTGGAGGTCGCGCAGATCCGCGAGCAATTGGGCCTCTTGGTCGACCGCGTGATGGCCGAAGCCTCGCTCTACGACCCCGAGCTGGCAGCGCTGGCGCTCAAGCAGGCGCGCGGTGATGCGGTCGAAGCCATCTTCTTGCTGCGCGCCTACCGCACCACCCTGCCGCGCGTGGCCGCCACTGAGCCGCTCGACACACAGCGCATGCGCGCGCGGCGGCGTGTGTCGGCCATCTTCAAGGATTTGCCGGGCGGCCAGCTGCTGGGGCCGACGTATGACTACACGCAGCGGTTGATCGATTTTTCGTTGCTGGATACCGTTCGCCCTGAGCCCGTTGAAGGGCCGGCTTCGACAGGCTCAGCCGGAACTGAAGTGGCGACGATTCCGAATGCCCTCGACACCCTCGCCGACGAAGGCCTGATCGAAGCCGCGCTGCCGAGCGGGGTCGCCCTCGCTCCGCCCGACATCACCCGCGACCCGCCCGTCTACCCGCTGCCCCGCAGCGCACGCCTGCAAATGCTGGCGCGCGCCGACGAAGGCTGGGTGCTCGGACTGGGTTACGCCACGCAGCGCGGTTATGCACACACGCACCCGTTCGGTGGCGACATCCGCTTCGGCGCCGTCGCCGTGGAAATCGTGCCCGACGAGCTGGGCTTCGCCATCGAGATCGGCGAGATCGACGTGACCGAGTGCCAGATGATCAACCAGTTTGCCGGCTCCGCCAGCGTGCCGCCGCAGTTCACGCGCGGCTACGGCCTGGTGTACGGCCACGGGGAGCGCAAGGCGATGGCGATGTCGCTCGTCGACCGTGCGCTGCGAGCAGACGAGTTCGAAGAAGACATGACCGCCCCGGTTCAACAACAAGAGTTCGTGCTGCCGCAGGGCGACAACATCGAGGCCTCGGGGTTTGTGCAGCACTTGAAGCTGCCGCACTACGTGACCTTCGAGTCGGAGTTGCAGCTCATCCGCAAGCTGCGCGAGGAGGCCACCAAATGATCGATGGTTATAACTTCGCATACTTGGACGAGCGCACCAAACGCATGATCCGCCGGGCGATCTTGAAAGCCGTTGCGATCCCCGGCCATCAGGTGCCCTTCGGCTCGCGCGAAATGCCACTCGCCTACGGCTGGGGCACAGGCGGCATTCAAGTGACGGCCGCGGTGCTTGGGCCAAACGATGTGCTCAAGGTCATCGACCAGGGCAGTGACGACAC
>JACMKJ010000552.1 GCA_014380155.1 Rhizobacter sp.
TCATCGGCCTGGCCGGCCCGCTGCTCGGCGGCTACCTCGCCGACCGCTGGCACCGCCGCCACCCCGGTGGCCGCATGCGGTTGGCGGCGGTGAGCAACGGCCTTGCGACGGTGTTCATGATGTTGGTGCTGCTGGCAGCCCTCGACATCAACAACCGCTCGCTGATGTGGTTTTGCGCGCTGATGATGCCTTTGCACAGCGTGTTCGTCGGCATGGCCTTGCCCGCGGTGGCCGCGACCACGCAAGACGTGGTGCCGCCGCAGCTCAAGGGTTTGTCGTGGGGCGCGGCGCTCGTCGCCTTGTTCCTGCTCGGCGGTGCGTGGGGGCCGCTGATGGTGGGCGCAATCTCCGACCACGTCGACGGTGGCTACAAGGGCTTGTCGCTGGGGCTGGCCATTGCGGGGGCCTTCGGCTTCATCGCGAGCTGGGTGTGGTTCATCACCGCACGCCACGTCGAGCGCGACATGACACAAGCGCGGGCGCAGGCCGAGGCTGCACGATGAGAGCCGTCGTCTGCCGCAACGACCAGCTCACGGTCACTGAGCTGCCCGAGCCCGAGCCGGGCCCGGGCCAGCTGCTGGTGAAGGTGCTGCGCTGCGGCATCTGCGGCTCCGATCTGCACGTGCGCAAGTTCTGCGACCAATGGGGTTCGCTGATGGCGCGCAGCGGCTACACCGCGCTCACCCGTGCTGACCAAGAGGTCGTGTTCGGCCATGAGTTCAGCGGCGAGGTGCTCGACCACGGGCCGGGCGGCAAGCGCTCCTTCAAACCGGGCACCCACGTGGTGGCCCTGCCGGTGCTGCGCCGCGGCAACGCGATCGACATGATCGGCCTGTCGGCCCACAGCACCGGCGCTTATGCCGAGCGTGTGGTGGTCGAAGTGTCGAAGACCATGCCCGTGCCCAATGGCCTCGCCCCGAGTTTGGCCGCGCTCACCGAGCCGCTGGCCGTGGGCTGGCACGCGGTGCGGCAGAGCGAGGTGAAGAAGGGCGACGTGGCCGTTGTCATCGGCTGCGGGCCGGTGGGCCTGGCGATCATCTGCCTGCTCAAGGCGCGCGGCGTGCGCATGATCGTGGCGAGCGATTTTTCGCCCGGGCGGCGCGCGCTGGCCACGGCCTGCGGCGCGCACCTCGTCGTCGACCCGGCGCAGGCCTCGCCCTATGCCAACTGGGGCCGCGACGACTACATCGACAAGCTGCCGCAACTGCTCGAGTTGCTGATGAGCACGGGCGAGTCATTGCGCAAGCTGCCGCTGCCGTGGTGGCATGTTTGGCGCCTGATCGAGGCCGTGGTGGGCGACCCCAAGGGGCCGGTGGTGTTCGAGTGTGTGGGCGCGCCCGGCGTGCTGGCCGGAATCATCAACGGCGTGCCGCTGTTCACGCGCATCGTGGTGGTGGGCGTGTGCATGCAGCCCGACACCATCGAAGGCGCCGTCGCCATCAACAAGGGTGTCAGCTTGCGCTTCTCGGCTGGCTACTCGCCGCTCGAGTTTCGCGATGCGCTGCACCTCATTGCCCATGGCAAGGTGAACTGCGCGCCGCTCATCACCGGCGAGGTGGGGCTCGATGGCGTTGATGCCGCCTTCACTGCGCTGGGCGACCCCGAGCGCCACGCCAAGATTTTGATCGACCCCGCGAGTGGCGTGCGCACGCCGCAGCTGCCGTAGTCGATCTCCCGTTCGCTGAGTTCCCCCACAAACACAACGGAGACACGACATGGCTGAACGCGCTCATCGATTGAACACCCTCGCCGGCCTGATTGCGCTGGGTTTTGCTGCCGCTCCGGGGCTCGCGCATTCGCAAGAAGCACCCACCAGCCCACCGCCCGCAGCCAGCGCGCCCGAAGCGCCGGCCCCGGCGCCCTTGCCAGCAACCAAAGAAGCAGTGCCGAAACGTGACAGCGCCGACAAGGCCGCCACCACGCTCGACAAAGTGACGGTGAATGCGCAAAAGCGCGTCGAGTTTCTGCAAGACGTTCCGGTCACCATGAGCACGCTCAACCGCCAGCGCCTGCAAGACGCCGGTGTGCAAAACATCAAGGACCTGCAGCGCCTGGTGCCCAACCTCGGTGTAACCAGCACCGATTCCGAGGCCAACACCACGGTGCGCATCCGTGGCATCGGCACGACGGGCGACAACGCCGGCCTCGAATCGTCGGTCGGCATCGTGATCGACGGCGTGCCGCGGCCGCGCAACGGCGTGAGCTTCGGTGACCTCGGCGAGATCAGCCAGATCGAGGTGCTTAAGGGGCCGCAGGGCACGGTCTTCGGCAAGAACACCTCGTCGGGCGTGATCAGCATCACCACCCGCCGGCCAAGCTTCGCGGAGCAGGGCGAAGGCGAGCTGACCTTCGGCAACTACCGGGCGACCGGGGTGGGAGCGGGTTATACGAATGCCATCAACGACACCAGCGCCTTCCGCATCTACGCGGTCGACCGCCGCCGCGACGGGTTCAACGACGTGAACGTCAACAACGGCCCGCGCACCGAGACGAAAGACGGCGACCAGAACCTGCAGTCGCTGCGCGGGCAGTTGCTCTTACTGCCCAACGACGATCTCGACGTGCTCTTCATCGGCGACTACACACGCCGCAACGAGAACTGCTGCATCTCGACCACCCTGCACCGTGACCCGGGCATCGCCGGCCTGGTCGACGCCTTTGCCGGCGGCGCCGGCAAAGGCGTGGTGCCAGCGGCCGACCCCTCGAGCCGCCTGGCCTACGCCAACGACAGCACCGAGCAGAAGATCGTCGACGAAGGCCTCTCGGCGCAGGTCAACTGGAAGACGCCGTGGTTCGGCGGCGCCACGCTGACCTCGATCAGCGCCGCGCGCAAGTGGTCGCTGCAGAGCGCGAGCGACCTCGACTTCAGCGGCGCCAAGCTCGCCACGCACGACTTCTCGCCCGACAACGGCCAGCACTTCAACACCTTCAGCCAGGAGCTGCGCCTGGCCGGCAAAAGCGGCAAGGTCGATTGGGTCAGCGGCCTGTACTTCGACAAGGTGCGCCTGCGCCGCAACGAAGCCATCGCCTTGCAGCCGCAATACGAGGGCTACCTGTCGACCCTGCTGCTTAGCGGCATTGCGGCCGCGCTGCCACCGGGCATGGTCGACATGACGAACCCGCAGAACTTTCTCTCCGAAGCCGCCGGTGGCGTGGCCCCGGGCTCGGCCTACGCCGGCACGGCGCAGCGCGACGAGTGGCGCCAGAGTTCCAAGAGCAGCGCCTTGTTCGGCAACGTGACCTTTCACGCCACCGACGCACTCGCGCTGACGGGTGGCCTGCGCTACACGCACGAAACGAAGACCAGCAATTTCTCGTACAGCAACCCCAACGGCGGCACCGCCTGCGGTGCGGCGATCAGCACCAACAGCGTGGCCGATGCCTTGATCGCACGTGGCGTGCCGGCCGGCGCCGTGCCACTGATCGCGCCCACGGTGATCGGCAACATGTGCCTGCCGTGGCAGAACCCGCTCTTCAACGGGCTCACCTCGTCGGACAGCTTCAGCGAGAACCATTGGTCGGGCACGCTCAAGGCCGCCTACCGCTGGAGCGAGCGTGTGATGCCGTACGCCTCGGCCGCGCGCGGCGACAAGGCGGGCGGTTTTAACCTGGCGCGGGTGCAGTCATCGAACGGCAGCACCAGCGGCGGGTCCGGCATCTTGCCGGTGACGAACACGCAGTTCCCAGCCGAGAAGGTGGACAGCTACGAGCTGGGCACCAAGACGAGCTGGGCGGGCGGCAACCTGCTGCTCAATGCTGCGCTGTTCCATTCCAAGTACAGCGACTACCAGCTCAACACCTTCAGCGGCATCAGCTGGGTGGTCGCGTCGATCCCCGAGCTCACCACCAAAGGCGTGGATCTCGACCTGCAGTGGCAGACCGACGTCGCCGGTCTCTCGTTGCAGGGCGGCGTGGGCTACACGAAAGCGAAGTACGGCGACGACCGGCTGGCCGACGCATCGCTCGCCACGCTGCCCGGCAGCACGGCGGGCTTCGCACCCAAGTGGACGGTCTCGGCCGGCTTCGGCTACGAGTGGAACATCGGCAGCAGCCTGTTGGGCCGTTTCAACCTCGGCGCCAAGTACAGCAGCCGCTACAACACCAGCACCACCCCCAACCCGCTGACCGAGCAGAAGCCGTACACGCTGGTCGATGCGCGCTTGGGGCTGGGCTCGCTCGGCAAGAGCTGGAGCGTCGAGCTGTGGGGCCACAACCTGACCGACGAGGTTTATACGCAGGCCTCGTTCGGCCCGGCCCTGCAGACCGGCGCCATCAATGGTTTCCTGGGCGCGCCGCGCACCTACGGCGTCACGCTGCGCAAGAGTCTCTGAGCCACGTCATTTCAAGCAGCAAGGATCACGATGAAACGCACATTCAAGCCTCACCCGATCGTTGTCAGCCGGCGTCAGCTGGTTCTCTCGGCCGCAAGTGCCGCGCTCACGTCGCCGCTGTTCGCGCGCGCCGCGCCCGGCGACAGCGCCGACGAGATCCTGATCGGCCAGTCGGTGCCTCTGAGCGGCCCGGCCGCGCCCTCGTTCGAGGTCTTGCTGCGCGGCCAGGATCTGGCGCTGAAAGAGTTCAACGCCAAGGGCGGCGTCAATGGCCGCCCGGTCAAGGTGATCAAGCTCGACGACGGCTACGACACCAGGAAGTGCGCCGACAACGTCAACAAGCTGATCGACGAACACAAGGTGGTGAGCTTGTTCGGCCTGGGCAGCACCGCAGGTGTGGGCGCGACGCTGCCGATCCTGCTGGAGAAGAAGGTGCCGCTGATCGGCGTGTACACAGGCTCACCCAGCTTGCGCATGAAGCAGCACCCCTACTTCTTCACCACCACGGCCAGCTACCGGGACGAAGTGGTGCAGATGATCCGCAACCAGGTGACGCTGCAGCGCTCGCGCATCGGCCTCGTCTACAGCAACAACCCCTTCGGCCAGTTGATGGTGCCGGTGGTGGAAGAGGTGGCCAAGGAGATGGGTGTGGCCATCGTCAGCCGCGCATCGCTCGAGATCACCGGCACCGATGCGTTGGCTGCGGCGCAGGCCGTTGCCAAGGAGCGCCCGCAGGCGGTGATCATGATGGCCTTCGGCACCGGCATCTTTCCCTTCATCAAGGCCGCTCGCTCCATCATCGGCGCGCCCTTGTACTGCCCCTCGGTGGCCAATGCCAAGGCCTTGCTCGATGCCCTGGGCGACGACGCGCGTGGCCTCGCCTACACCGTGACCATCCCGTTCCCGTGGCGCCAGACCTCACCGCTCATGCGCGAATACAACGCCGCGATGGAAGCGGCCAAGCTGCCGGTCGACTACGACCACCTCACCGGCTACCTCAACATGCGCTCGCTGCTGGCGGTGATCGCGCGTGTGGGCAAGCAGATCACGCCGCAGGGGCTGGTGGCCACGGCCGAGCGCATGAAGAAGGTCGACCTCGGCGGCTACGTGCTCGATTTCAGCCCCAGCAACCACCACGGCTCCAGGTTCGTCGAGACGGTGGTTGTGGGGCCGGGTGGGCGCTACATGCGCTGACATGACACAGACAACAACCAGGAGACACAGATGACCACGTGGACAAGACACCTCGGCCCTTCACTCGTCCTCGGCCTCGCACTTCAGGCGGGCACGGCCTTCGCTCAGGCCGGTGAGACGGTTCGCATCGCGGTGATCGACCCGATGTCGGGTTTCGCTGCAGCAGCCGGTGCCAACGCGCTTCACATCTTTCAGTTCCTCGCCGAGCGTGAGAGCAAGAGCAATGCGGCCGGGGTGAAGTACGAGGTCGTGGCATTCGACAACAAGATGTCGCCGCAGGAGACCTTGAGCACACTCAAGGCGGCCACCGATCAGGGCTTCCGCTACGTGACACAAGGCATTGGCTCGGCGGCTGGACTCGCGTTGATGGATGCCATCGGCAAGCACAACGAGCGCAACCCTGGCAAGGAAATCGTCTACCTGAATCACAACGCCATTGACCCGACCATGACCAATGAGGCGTGCAACTTCTGGCACTTCCGCTTCGAGCCGGACGTGTCGATGAAGATGGAGATCCTCACCTCGGCCATCAAGGACACACCGTCGGTCAAGAAGGTCTACCTCATCAACCAGAACTACGCGCTCGGCCACCAGGCGGTGAAGTACGCGCGGGAGATGCTGGGCCGCAAGCGCCCCGACGTGCAGATCGTGGGCGACGATCTGCACCCCATCGGCCAGACCAAGGATTTCACGCCGTACGTGGTGAAGATCAAGCAGTCCGGCGCCGATGCGGTGATCACCGCGAACTGGGGCCCCGACATTGCGCTGCTCTTCAAGGCGGCAAAAGACGCCGGGCTGGACGTCGCCTTCTACACCTACGCGGCGGGCGGGCCCGGCGCGCCTTCGTTGCTGGGCGACTATGGCCTGGGGAAGGTCAAGTACGTTGGCACGGCCTATACCAACATGCCCGGTGAATCGACGCAGATCCGCCAGGCGTTCGAAGCGCGCTACAAGGAAGACTTCACCATTCCGTCGGTGATCGCGATCTACAAATCACTGAGTGCGGCCATCGCCAAGGCGAAATCCACCGATCCGGTGAAGGTGACCAAGGCGATGGAGGGCCAGAGCGTGAAGACCGCCATCGGCGAGGTGACGATGCGTGCATCCGACCACCAGTTGCAGCAGGCCCTCTACCTCGTGACCTGGGGCAAGACCAACAAGCAGAACCCCGACGGCCGCGAAGGCACGGGCAACACCTGGATCGGCGAGAAGCTGTACGAGTCGTACGTCTCCAGCACGCCGACGACCTGCCAGATGAAGCGGCCGGGCTGATACGGCCGCCCGGCGCCTCGAGACCTGCTCAGCCCGCCTTGTCCGGCGCGTAGCCCAGCATGGCTTTCACTTCCAGGAACTCGCTGAAGGCATGGTCGCCCCATTCGCGGCCGTTGCCCGATTGTTTGAAGCCACCGAAGGGCGCCATCAGGTCGATGGCCGCGCTGTTGATGTTGACCTGGCCCGCACGCAAGCGCGCAGCCACCTTGCGTGTGGCCTCGGGGTCGGCGCCTGAGACATACGCGGCCAGGCCGTAAGGTGTGTCGTTGGCGATCGCCACGGCTTCATCGACCGTGTCGTAGCCGAGGATGGTCAGCACCGGGCCGAAGATCTCTTCGCGTGCCACCGTCATCTGGTTGTTCACGTTGCCGAGAATCGTCGGCTTGACGTAGTAGCCGGTCTCCAGTCCCTGCGGCTTACCGGGGCCGCCGGCCACCAGGGTGGCGCCTTCTTCGATGCCCTTGTGGATCAGCGTCTGGATCTTGTCCCACTGAGCGGCCGAGATCACCGGGCCGAGTGCGGCCCCGCTGTCGGGTGCGCCGACTGTGGTGGCCTCGGCAGCGGCCTTGGCAATCGCCAGCGCCTCGGCCATGCGCGCCTTGGGCACCAGCATGCGCGTGGGGGCGTTGCACGATTGGCCCGAGTTGCCCATCACGCCACGCACACCCGCCGTCACGGCCGTCTTCAGGTCGGCGTCTTCCAGAATGATGTTGGGTGATTTGCCGCCCAGCTCCTGGTGCACACGCTTCACCGTGGGCGCGGCATTGCGCGCCACCTCGATGCCGGCGCGTGTGGAGCCGGTGAACGACACCATGTCGACTTCCGGGTGGCTGGACAGCGCGGCACCCACGGTCGGCCCGTCGCCGTTGACCAGGTTGAAAACGCCCGCGGGCACACCGGCTGCGTGCAGGATCTCGGCCCACACATGGGCAGAGAACGGCGCGATCTCCGAGGGCTTGAGCACCATGGTGCAACCGACCGCCAAGGCCGGCGCCACCTTGCAGGCGATCTGGTTCATCGGCCAGTTCCAGGGCGTGATGAAGGCGCACACGCCGATCGGCTCGTGCACGAGCAGGGTGCTGCCACGGGACTTGGTGAAGCTGTAGTCCTTGAGCACACCGAGCGCGGTCTGCAGGTGGGCGATGCCCATCGCGGCTTGCGCGTCGTTGGACAGTTTCACGGGCGCGCCCATCTCTTCGGTGATGGCAGCGGCCACATCGGCGTAGCGCTTCTTGTACTCGCCAATGATTCGCTCGAGCAGCGCCACGCGCTCGGCGACGCTGGTTTGCGAGTAGCTCGCGAAGGCCTTGCGCGCTGCCTTCACGGCCGCGTCGACATCGGCGACCGAGCCCATGGAGATGCGGCCGGCGGACACTTCGGTCGCCGGGTTGATGACGTCGATGCTCTTGGGCACGGCGGGGTCGACCCAACGGCCGTCGATGTAGAACTGCAGGTAGTTGCGCATGGCGTGTTGCTCCAGAAAAACGGCTTCAAATGACAGCTCGTAGTATTCGAGCACAGCCCCCGATTCATCGATACACGCAAACCCTGGAGCCGGCAGGGTATGGGGCATGGACTGCGCCAAACATGCGCAACAAGAGCCGCCCCAACCCACCCCCGAACAAACCCGATCCCAGCATTCATTTGTTGACAACTGCCCACGTCTCGTCATAAAACAAACGTTCTTGCTTTTCAATAAATAGAATAAACGTTCCATAACGATTCCAAGATGCACCCGAGCGACGTTCACGGCTGAGCGTTTTGCTCCGGGCCGCCCCAGGAGACAAACAGATGAAGACGACCGTTGGGTTCAGCGTGCACGCTTGCGCACGCCGTGGTACCGCCTTGTTCACCGCCCTCGCGCTGGCCGCGTGCGGCGGGGGCGGCTCAGACAACAACCGTGACGACGCCACTGCGCCGCCCGCCAGCAGCGAGGGCACCACGCGTGAGCAGGCGATGGCCATTGCGGCGCCGGGTGCGAGCACCTGGTCACCGTTGATCAACCTGTCGCTGGTGCCTTCGTCGGCCGCCAATCTGCCCAACGGCAAGCTGCTGTTCTGGTCGTCGGCCGACCGCTTCTCCGACGGCGCGCCGAGCGGGCGCACCTACACCTCGCTGTTCGACCCGGCCACCAACACGGCCACCGAAACGCTGGTCACCAACACCGGGCACGACATGTTCTGCACCGGCACCACCAACCTGCCCGACGGCCGCATCCTCGCCAACGGCGGCAAGGACGCCGGCAAGACCAGCATCTACGACCCGGTCACCAACACCTGGTCGACCGCCGCGGCCATGACCATCGCACGCGGCTACAGCGCCAACACGCTGATGCCCGACGGCTCGGTGCTCACGCTGGGCGGCTCGTGGAGCGGTGGCCTGGGCGGCAAGCACGGCGAGCTGTGGACGGCCGCTGGCGGCTGGCGTCGCCTCACCGGCGTGCCGGTCGACAGCACGCAGGCACCCGACCCGCAAGGCCTCTTCCGCGCCGACAACCACATGTGGCTGTTCCCTGCGCCCAACGGCCAGATCCTGCAGGCCGGCCCGGGCGCCGCCATGAACTGGATCGACACACAAGGCAATGGCCGCATCACACCGGCCGGCACGCGCAGTGACGACGCCTACTCACAAAGCGGCAACGCGGTGATGTACGACATCGGCAAGGTGCTCAAGGTGGGCGGCGCGCCCGCCTACCAGGGGCTCAACGCCAGCAACAGCGCGTATGTGATCGACATGAACGCCGGTGTGTCGGTGCGCAAGCTGGCCCCGATGCAGTACGCGCGCATCTTCAGCAACGGCGTGGTGCTGCCCAACGGGCAGGTGGTCGTGATCGGCGGCCACACGCTTGGCAACCCTTTCTCCGACAACAACTCGGTGCTGATCCCCGAGCTGTGGGACCCGGTCACCGAGACCTTCACACCCCTGCCCCCCATCGCCACGCCACGCAACTACCACTCGGTGGCGCTGCTGATGCCCGATGGGCGCGTGATGTCGGGCGGCGGCGGCCTGTGTGGTGGCTGTGCCACCAACCACCCCAACATCCAGATCCTCACACCGCACTACCTGCTCAACGACAACGGCACGCCGGCCACACGCCCGGTGCTCAACACCGTGCCCACCACGGCCACACACGGCACCACCATGGCGGTGACCACCAACTCGGCCGTCACCTCGTTTGCACTGGTGCGCCTGGGTTCGACCACGCACACCATCAACAACGACCAGCGGCGCATCCCGCTGCAGTTCAGCAGCACCGGCACCAACGCGTATTCGCTCACCATCCCGAGCAACCCGCACGTGGTGCTGCCAGGCCACTACATGCTGTTCGCGATGAATGCGGCAGGCACGCCGTCGGTCTCCAAGAACGTGCGCATCTCGGGTGATGCGGCTCCCAAGCTCACCAACCCGGGCAGCCAGAACAGCACCACCGGCAACACCGTCACGCTCAACCTCGCAGCCACCACGCCGAGCGGCACGCTGAGCTTTGCCGCCACCGGCTTGCCGCCGGGCCTGAGCATCAACCCCACCACCGGCGCCATCACCGGCACACCCACCGCCGCCGGCCAGCACGTGGTGACGCTCTCGGCCACCAACAACGTGGCGACCACCAGCACCAACGTGGCGTGGAACGTGGTGGTCCCGGCCATCGCCGCCTCGTGGGTGCGCCTTGAAGCTGTGTCTGAGACGAACGGCCAGCCCTGGACCTCGATGGCCGAGTTCAACCTGCTCGACCGCAGCGGCGCCACCATCCCCCGCACCGGCTGGCAGGTGCAGGCCGACAGCCAGGAGGCCGCTTCGGGCAACAACTCGGCCGCCGCAGCCATCGACGGTGACGCCGCCACCTACTGGCACACGCAGTACACCGGCACCACCGCACCGATGCCACACCGCTACACCGTCAACCTGGGCGGACCACGCACCTTCGGCGGCTTCCGCTATTTGCCAAGGCCCGCGGCGGGCGGCTTGAACGGCGTGATCGCCGGCTGGAACTTCTACACCAGCAACGACGGCACCAACTGGACGCTGGTGAAACAAGGCAACTTCAACGACTTCCCCGACCGCTCGGCCGAGAAGACGGAAATGATCAACCGCCCGCCCACCGTGCTGGGCGTGGCCAACCGCAGCAGCACCGTCGGCCAGGCGGTCTCGTTCGGCATCAGCGCGGGCGACCCCGATGGCGACACGATCGGCTACAGCGCCACCGGTCTGCCGACGGGGCTGGCCATCAACACCGCCTCGGGACTGATCAGCGGCACACCGACCGCCGCAGGCAGCTTCAACGTGACGGTCACGGCCAACGACGGCCGCAGCGGCACCTCGAGCGTGAACTTCGGTTGGGCCATCAGCGCCTCGGCGCTGGAGATCCAGCCGGTGCTCGCACCGCCGCAGGTGAGCGGCAACAACGCCACCTTCAACGTGGCCTCCAACGGCGGCACCGGCACACGCTACCGCTGGAACTTCGGTGACGGCACGGCCACCACGGCCTACTCCACCGCCACCAGCATCGGCCACGTCTACGCCGCGCCCGGCCACTACACCGTGACGGTGACAGCCATCGACGTGAACGGCGTGACACGCGACCTGGTGTTCACGCAGGCCGTCTACGCCACCACCACCACGAGCAAGCCCACGCAGTCATCGACGCTCGCCATCGAGAACGCGGCCACACCGCGCGTGTGGCTGGTCAACCAAGACAACGACAGCGTGAGCGTGTTCAACGGCAACACCAACGCGCGTGTCGCCGAGATCAACGTGGGTGGTGCGCCGCGAAGCGTGGCCATCGCACCCGACGGCCGTGTGTGGGTGACGAACAAGAACGACGCCAGCATCAGCATCGTCAGCCCGAGCACGCTCGCGGTGGTGCAGACGCTTGCGTTGCCGCGCGCCTCCATGCCGTTCGGCATCGCCTTCGCGCCAGACGGCAGCGCCGCCTACGTGGCACTCGAAGCCACCGGCAACCTGCTCAAGCTCAACGCCAGCACCGGCGCCACGCTTGGCACGGTGTCGGTGGGAGCCAACCCGAGGCATGTGTCGGTCACGGCGGCGAGCAACCGCGTGCTGGTGTCGCGCTTCATCTCGCCACCGCAGCCGGGTGAAGCCACGGCCACCGTGCAGACGCAGGTGGGCGGTGTGAACCGGGGTGGTGAAGTGGTGGTCGTGACGGCAGCCACGATGGCCATCGAGCGCACGGTGGTGCTGCGCCACAGCGACAAGTTCGACGGCTCGATCCAGGGCCGGGGCGTACCCAACTACCTGCATGCGGCCGCCATCTCGCCTGACGGCGCGAGCGCCTGGGTGCCGTCGAAACAAGACAACCTGCAGCGCGGCACCCTGCGCGACGGCAACGCCCTCGACTTCCAGAACACGGTGCGCGCCATCAGCTCGCGCATCGACCTGGGCAGCTTCAATGAAGACTACGCCGCCCGCATTGACCACGACAACTCCAGCCTCGCAAGCGGCGCGGTATACCACCCGACCGGCGCCTACCTCTTCGTGGCGCTGGAGACCAGCCGCCAGGTGGCGGTGGTCAACCCGTATGGCCGCTTCGAGATGCTGCGCATCGACACCGGCCGCGCGCCGGGTGCGGTGGCGGTGTCGGCCGATGGCCTGAAGCTCTACGTCAACAACTTCATGGACCGCACGCTGGGCATCTACGACCTGCGCCGCCTCGTCAACTATGGCGAGAGCACGGTTCCGGTGTTCGCCTCGCCCGGTGCCATCACCACCGAGCGGCTGGCCACCAACGTGCTCATCGGCAAGCAGTTCTTCTACGACGCCAAAGACCCGCGCCTGTCGCGTGACGCTTACATGAGCTGCGCCTCATGCCACAACGACGGCGGGCAAGACGGCCGCACCTGGGACTTGACCAGCCTCGGCGAAGGCCTGCGCAACACCGCCAACCTGCGTGGCCGCGCCGGCGCGCAGGGCTTCAAGCACTGGAGCGCCAACTTCGACGAGACACAAGACTTCGAAGGCCAGATCCGCACGCTGGCGGGTGGGCGCGGGCTGATGACCGATGCGCAGTTCAACACCGGCACACGCTCGCAGCCCTTGGGTGATGCCAAGGCAGGCGTGAGTGCCGATCTCGACTCGCTCTCGGCCTACCTCGCCTCGCTGAATCAGTTCGCGCTCAGCCCGCTGCGCAATGCCGACGGCAGCAACACCGCGGCCGCCAACGCGGGCCGCACGGTGTTCGTTGCGCAGTGCGTGTCGTGCCACTCGGGCACGGCCTTCACCGAAAGCGGCAATGCCACGCTGCGCAACATCGGCACGCTCAAGGCCAGCAGCGGCCAGCGCCTGGGCTCACCGCTCACCGGCATCGACACACCGACCCTGCGCGACGTGTGGGCCACCGCGCCCTACCTGCACGACGGCTCGGCGGCCACGCTGGGCGATGCGGTGCGGGCCCACACCGGCCTCACGCTGACGACGACCCAAGTCAACGACGTGGTGGCTTATGTGTCGCAGATCGGGCGTGAAGAAACAGCGTCACCCGCACCCACGCTGGTGCTCGCCGGCCTCACCGTGGCCGACACCGCCAACGCGGCCGACTGGTCGATCCAGAGCAACCTCCAGGTGGGGAACCTGCAGTTCGGTGACCGCACCTTCACGTTCACGACGGTGCCCTCGCAGGTGGCCGGCTCGGCGTGGATTCGTGCTGCCAACGACTCGAAGGGTTTCGCCGGCAACCCGACGGTGAGCTTCACCATCAACCGCTCGGCCGACGTGTACGTGGCGATCGACGACCGCATCGGCGCGCCCTTCGGCTGGATGACCACGGGTTGGGTGTCGACCGGCATCAAGCTCGTCAACAACGAAGCCACACCACGGCCGCTCACGCTGTACCGCAAGAACTTTGCGGCCGGTACGGTGAGCCTGGGCGGCGCAGCCACGGGGAACAACATGTACAGCGTGATCGTGAAGTGATGGGGCCCTGGTGGTTCACGGCGTGTGCGATTGCAGCGGCCCTGGCCGCAGCGCTCGCCACGCCCGGAGCCGCCTCGCCCAACAACGACAGCGCCGTGCAGCGCGGCCTGCAGCTCTACGCCGGGGCCGCACCGCTGCAAGGCACCATCACCGGCCATGCGGCGCCCTTGCCGCCGGGCGCGGCGCGTTGCATCAACTGCCATGCATTGGGAACTGCGGGGCCGGCGCGTGCAGCGTCGGCCCCGAGTTCGTTCGGCCCCTTGATCACGCGCGAGCGGCTCACACAGCGCATCGCGCGCCGCGGCGGGCCACCTTCTGCCTATGACGAAACCAACTTCTGCCGGCTGCTGCGCACCGGCATCGACCCGGCCTATGTGCTCATCCCGCGCGACATGCCACGCTACACGCTGGCCGACGCCGATTGCCGCGGCCTGTGGCTGTACCTGAACAGCTTGCCTTGAGGAGCAACCCCATGTCTCTTGTCCACCAGCTGCCCCTGCCGCGACGGCTCGTCCTGCTGCTGGGCGCAGCGGCCTTGCTGCGCGCCGGGCGTTCACACGCCCATGCGAGCTTCGGCCCCGTGCAGCCCGAGCAACCGGCACCGAAGCTGCAAGTCACCGGCATGGATGGCAAGGCCTTCGACCTGGTCGGCGCCTTGAAAGGGCAGGTGACCGCCCTGCAATTGATCTACACCGGCTGCAGCGCCACCTGTCCGATCCAGGGCGCGGTGTTTGCGCAGACGCAGGCGCTGTTGGCCGCGCACGACAAGGGGCGTGACATCCGCCTGCTGTCGGTCTCGATCGACCCGTTGGGCGATGACGTGAAAGGCCTGCGCGCCTGGCTCGGCCGCCATGGCGCGCAGCCGCAGCGCTGGACGGCCGCGCTACCGTCGATGCAGCAGGTCGACCCGCTGCTCGACTTCTTGCGAGGCCGCGCCGCAGGCCCCGACCGCCACACCGCGCAGGCCTTCATCTTCGACCGCCGTGCACGCCTGATGCACCGCACCGAAGACATGCCCGCGCCGCAGTCGCTGGCGAACCTGCTCCTGAGCGTGAGTGGGCGGGGCTAGGGCCTGTTAACACTACGCAGGCCCTGGCCCGGCTCAGCGCAGGCCGAAGTAGCCCAGAACGAAGAGGATGATGACAACCGCGCCGACGAGCCAAACGATTCTGTTCATGATGATGCTCCTTGCATGCGCGAGAAGCGCAAAGCGGGTCGGCTCGCACAGCGCGTGCCGATCTCGCAAGCCACTCTAGGCCAGCTCGGGGAGCGGCTCTGTGCGCTGTCGCACAGAGTTGTGCGGTATCGGCTCGGCCTCGGTGCCCAGCAGTTGGCTGAGCTGCTCGCCCGCCAGCACTTCCTGCGACAGCAGAGCCTGCGCCAGCGCCTCGAGCTGAGCGCGCCGGGCCGAGAGCAACTGCTGACAACGGCCCTGGGCCTGCTCGAGCAAGGCACGCGCTTCGTGCAGCACGGCGGCCTGGATGTCGGGGCCCAGCAGTTCTTTCGGAACGCCAGCCACGCTGAGCAGGCCGAAGGTTTTCGAGAAGCCCAGCGAGCCCACCATGTTGATGGCCAGCTCGGAGGCTCGCTTCAAGTCGTCTGACGCGCCGCTGGAGACGCTGCCCAGCACCAGCAACTCGGCCTCGCGCCCACCGAGCATCATCGCCAACCGGCCGCTGAGCTCGGACTGTTGGTACAGCGGGTCTTCGGTGTCGCGGGTGATGTAGGTCACGCCCAGCGCCGGGCCGCGCGGCTCGATGGTCACACGCTCGACCGCGCCCACGCCGAGTGCGTGCGCAACGAGGGCATGGCCGGCCTCGTGGTAGGCCAGGCGCGTGCGGGTGGCTTCGGTCAGCAAGGATTTGATCGCCGAGACCTCGCCGCCCAGTTGGTGGGTTTCGATCGCGCGCAAAAAATGTTCGGAAGAAACTTTCGGCGCACCCGCTTCGGCCGCGGTGGACGCCGCCTTGTTGACGGTGTTGGCGATCTCGGCCGGCGACATGCCGGCCGTCATGCGGGCGAGCAAGGCGGAGTCGGCGCTGCCGTCATGCGTCAGCTTGCCGATGTACAGCTCGAACAGGTGCTGCCGGTCGGGCAAGGTGGGCAAGCCCAGCCGAACCAGCATGTCGAAGCGGCCGGGCCGGCGCATGGCCTCGTCGATGTTGTTCTCGTGGTTGGTGGCCGCCACCACGACCACGTTGTCCATGGGCTCGAACCCATCCATCTCGACCAGCACGCGGTTGATGATGCGGTTGAGCTCCGACTCGGCCCCGCCGCCCTGGCCACCCTGGGTGCGTTTGCCGATGCCGTCGATCTCGTCGATGAACAGCACGCACGGTGCGTTCTTGCGCGCGAGCTTGAACAGATCCTTGACCTTGCTGACCCCGGCGCCGTAGAACATGGCGGTGAAGTAGGAGCCATCCACCGCGATGAAGTTGGCCTTGCTTTCGCCGGCCAGTGCCTTGGCGAGCAGGGTCTTGCCCGTGCCGGGCGGGCCGACCAGCAGCACGCCGCGGGGGGCGGAGGCGCCCAGCTTGGCGTAGTGCCTGGGGTCGTGCATGAAAGCCTTGACGCGGTTCAGCGCGGCCTTGGCTTCGTGGCTGCCGATGACGTCTGCAAACTGGGTTTCGGGCCGCAGCGCGAGCCTGGAGGCCGCGCCGCCCACGCCGGTCTGCAGCTTGGCGGCCATCAACAGCACGCCCACGAGCAGCGCCACCAGCAGCAGCGGCGGCACCAGCGCGCTGGCCGCGTCGAGCACGCGGCGCTGGGTGGTGCGCGGGTCGATCTCGACGCTGACCAGCGCAAAGCCGGCTTCGGCACTCCGGTCGCCCAGCCGGTCGAGTGCGGTGCCCGCACAGCCCATCGCCGTGCAGCCGGGCACCCTTGAGCTGGCCTTCTCGCCGTTCTTCAGCGTGTACAGCACCAACCCCGGGTGAGCACTGGCCAGGCCGACGGCCGACAAGCTGCCGGCGTCGAGCGCCTGGCGGAACTGCGAGACGTTCTGCTCCTTGGCCAGCCAGTCTTCGGGGGCCTGCTCGAACGCCCGGGCTTCAGGGCTCTTGCGTGCTTCGGCCTCGTGCACCGCCTGCAGGTACAGCGCGGCCAGGCCCGACAGCAGCAGGGCCGAGGCGAGCAGCACCAGCAGCACGCCCGGGTGGGCCCGCGCGCGTTTGAGAAGTTTTTGGTAGCGGTTCATAGGGGATCGAGGGGGCCGACCCACTGCGCACGAGCGAGCTGGATCATGTGCCGAATTTTCAGACCCGCGCGCGGCCGTGAAGCGGCAAGTAAGGCAGCGAAACCCGCCCTTATGTGGCGACGGCGCTGAGGACTAAACCGGTGAAACCGGCGCCAGCCCGGCGAAGTGCCGCGTGGCGTTGTCGACAAAACGCTCGACCGATGCGCGCACGGCCTCCGGCGAGCCGCCGGCCATGTGCGGCGTGATCAGCACGTTGGGCAGGTCGAACAGCAGCGTGGGTGGCGCGGGCTCGCTCTCGTACACGTCGACGCCAGCCCCGGCAATGCGGCCGGCGCGCAGTGCGTCGGCCAGCGCCTGGGTGTCGACCACGCTGCCGCGCGCGATGTTGACGAGGTAGCCCTGCGGGCCCAGCGCTTCGAGCACGCGGGCATCGACCAGGTGGCGCGTGGACGTACCGCCGGGCGTGGCGACCACCAGGTAATCGGCCCACTCGGCAAGCGAACGCGGGCTGTCGAAGTAGCGGTGCGCCACACCTTCGCGGGGTATGCGGTTGTGGTACCCGATGACCAGGTCGAAGCCCAGGCCGCGCTGCGCGAGCTTGGCGCCGATGGTGCCCAGGCCCAAGATGCCCAGGCGCTTGTGCGAAAAGTTAGGCCGCAGCGGCAGGCGGTCGCGCCACACACCCTGGCGCGTGGACTCGTTCAGCGCCGCGATGCCGCGCACCACGCCGAGCAGCAACGCGAAGGCGTGGTCGGCCACGCAGTCGTCGTTGGTGCCCGCGCCGTTGGCGACCACGATGCCGCGCGACTTCGCGTGGGCCACGTCGATGTTTTCGTAGCCGGCGCCGAGCGCGCACACCAGCGAGAGCGCGGGCAGCGCGTCGATGTCGGCCGCGCTGAAACCGATCGGCCCGATGGTGAGCACGGCGCGGATTTGTGCGCCATGCGATTGCATGAACTCGGCCTTTTGTGCCGGCTTGGGGGCGTAGAGAAATTCGAAGGCCTCGCCGATGCGGGTGCGGCTGGGTTCGGAGAGGGTGGTGGTGATGAGCAGCAGGGGTTTCATAGGTGCATTTTCGGTGCGGTGCCCCTGTTGTACCTGTAAACGAACGGCGCCGCCGAGCGGTACAGTGATCGCCCACACATCCGGACCAGGAGCCAGCATGAGCACCGAGCCCAACACGCGCATCACCTCTCGCTTCCACCGCATGAGCACGGCCCTGGAGGTGGTCGAGGGGGTGGATCTTCGCGGGCGCCACGTCATCGTGACTGGCGGCGCCTCGGGTCTCGGCTTCGAGGCCTCACGTGCGCTGGCCAAAGCCGGGGCTTCGCTGACGCTTGGGGTGCGCAACGCGGCGCAGGGTGACGAGGCGGTCAACAGAATCGGCGAAGAAACCGGCCACCGCGACATCCGCGTGGCCACGCTCGACCTGGCCGACCTCGCCAGCGTGCAACGCTTCGTCGACGCCTGGCTCGCGCGCAACCAGCCATTGCATGTACTGATCAACAACGCCGGCATCATGGCCTGCCCGCTGACACGCACCGCGGCCGGCTGGGAGTCGCAGTTCGCCACCAACCACCTCGGCCATTTCGCACTGACGCGCGCGCTGCTGCCCTCGCTGCTGGCGGCCGATGCCCCGCGGGTGGTCGCCCTCAGCTCGTCAGGCCACCGGCTGAGCCCGGTGGTGTTCGACGACATTCATTTCGAGCGCCGCGACTACAACAAGTGGAAGGCCTACGGCCAGACCAAGACGGCCAACGCGCTGATGGCCTTGCACCTCGACACGCTGCATGCCAAAGATGGGCTGACTGCCAACGCCGTGCACCCGGGTGGCATCCACACCGGGCTGTCGCGTTTCTTGCCGCGCGAAGAGATGGAGGCCATGGGCTGGATCAAACCCGGCGATGCGCCCGGCACCATCCCGCCCGGCTTCAAGAACGCCGAACAAGGTGCCGCCACCAGCGTGTGGGCAGCCACCGCGCCCGAGCTGCAAGGCCACGGCGGGCTTTACCTCGAAGACTGCAACGAAGCGATTGCGTCACCCGAAGGTGAGCGCCGCTTCGGCTACGTGCCGCACATCCGCGACCGCGCCGCGGCCGAGCGTTTGTGGGCGGTGAGTGAGGCGATGCTGGCGCAGGCTTGACGGGAGCGCCGTCGCTCAACGCAGCACGCGCTCAACCCATTCAATGAAATGCGCCGTCACCTCCACGCGGTTGGTTTCGTTCAGCACCTCGTGGCGTGCGCCTTCGTAGATGCGCACCGTCACGTCGCTCAGGCCCGCAGCCCGAAAGCGCTCGACCAGCGGGTTGAAGTAGGCCAGCTGGCGGTGGATCGCATCGGCATCGCCGACAAAGAGGTACAGCGGCAGGTGCGGCGGAATGCGCCGCAGCGCCTCGGGTTGCGTGGTGCGCGCATACGCCGCATACATCGACTGGCGCGATTGCAGCTCGAGCCGAAAGCCGCACATCGGGTCGGCGATGTAGCTGTCGACCTCGGCCTCGTCGCGGCTCAGCCAGTCGTAGGGCGTGCGGCGCACTGTGGCGGGGGCGTTGGTGGTTTGCAGCTTCCAGGCCGAGTTGTTGCCGGCTTCGGCGAGGTCGAGCGCCACCGTGCCCGAGAGTGCCGCGCCCTGCAGGCGATGCGCATGGTCGAGCATGTAGATCTTGGTGGCAAACGAGCCCATGCTGTGGCCGAGCAGGATCAGCGGCACGCCGGTGTGGCGCGACTGCGCCAGGTCGCTGACCGCCAGCATGTCGTCCACCATCCCCGGGAAGCCACGCGGCCCGAGCCGACCCTTCTCGCCGCGGCGCAGGGCCTCGGGGCCATGGCCACGGTGTTCGTTGGCGAACACCGCCACACCCACGCCGTTGAGCGCACGCGCCAGCGCGCGGTAGCGCCCCGCATGCTCGCCCATGCCGTGTGCGATCTGCACCACGGCTCGCGCGGGCGCAGGCGGCACCCACTCGAACACCTCGATGGGGTAGCCGTCGCTGGCGGGCAGGCTGTGTCGCGTCTCGTGGAGCATCGCGCGGCTCAGGGCAGGTGGCTCACCACCCACAACCAGGCCGGCGCGGTGAGCGCGAAGGCGAAGGTCGACAGCGCAATCGCGGCGGTCGACTCGCCCTCTTGCACTTCATAACGCTGCGCAAAGATCAGCGCGTTGTTGCCCACCGGCAGCGCCGCCGCCATCACCACCACCGACAGCGGCAGGCCGTTCAAGCCGAAGATCCAGTGCCCCACCACCAGCACCACCGCAGGCAGCAGCACCAGCTTGAGCAGCGACAAGGTGACGGCGCCTTTCGCTGCGGCCTTCAGGCCATATTGCGCGAGCGACAAACCGATCAGCACCAGGCACATCGGCACCACCGCCTGGCCCAGCTGCAGCAGCATCTCGTCGACCACCGCGGGTGTCGGCGCACCCAGCGCATTCCAGGCCAGGCCGGCGAGGATGGGCAGCACCACCGGGTGGATGATGGTCTTGCGCGCGGTGTCCATCAGCATGCGGCCGACGTGCGCATCGGCTGCGCCCAGGCGAGCGCGCTCGCGTGCCAGGTCCATCTCGACCAGAGCGGTGAGCACGGTGAGCAGCGTGAGCGCATGCAGGCTCACGATGGTGACGTGGATCGACAGGCCCGCCTCGCCAAACATCGCCACCGCCATCGGGATGCCCAGCTGCACCGTGTTGCCGAAGGTGGCCGTGATGGCACGCACGCTGGGCGCCGCCACGGGCAAGCCGCCACGGTGACGCTGCCAGGCATACACGCTCAACATCAGCGCGACCACCGGCACGAAGAACGCTGCCAGCGTGCCCCAGGGCAGGGTGGCAAATTCAATGCGTGAGGTGGTACGAAACAGCAACGCCGGCACGAAGATGTAGAAGGCCGCGTAGCCCAGCACCCGCGCCGGGTCGTTGTGGCCCAGCCAGCCCTTGCGGCCGACCACGTAGCCGATCACCACCACACCCATGATGGCCAGCAGCTTGAACAGGATGACGGAAAACATTCAGGCCAGGCGAGGCGGCGACAGGCCCGCCTCGCGGGCCCGGCCGGTCAGGGGAAGTAGTAGTTGAAGTAGATGCCGCCGTGGCTGCCGTCGAGCGCCGGCGCGTTGGGGTTGGGGCTGTTCTTGGCCTTGAACTTCTCCGACACGTAGCGCACCTTGATGCCGAACGACTTCAGTGGGAAGAATTCGCCTTCGACCACCGTGCCCCAGGCGGGCTTGAAATCGACATCGGCGAGGAAGTTGCTGGCATAGCCGGTGGCCCGGAACTTGGCTGCCGAGGTGTAGCGTGCACCGCCACCCAGCCGGAACCAGTCGTTCATGCGGAAATGGCCCAGCAGCTCGACCGGAGTGCGCTCGAACTTGACGTCGCCGTTCGATGCGTTGGCCCGATCAAAGTGGTAACTCACCACCGCCTGGGCCGACACCAGCGGCGTGAACTGAAGCTCGATGCCGCCGTTGAAAGCAATCAAGCCGCCCGCGTGCACCTTGGCATCGTCGTCGTTGTCGTAGGTCACGGTGGCGATGGTGTCGCCACCGAAGGTGAACCCGCCTCCGACCAGACCGCGCACCTGCACACCTTGTGCAAACGCTCCCCCCGCCATGGCCAGGCCGAGGGCGGCGCAGGCAATGCTCTTTTTCATGAAAATCCCCTAGATGATGTGTTGGTTGGAACCCTACGCGCGCCGTCTGATGAGGCGCGTCGCAGGGCCTAGGGATTGTGCCGCAGGGTCTTAAGCGGCCTTTTTGGCGGGCGCTTTTTTGGCCGCCGGCGCCTTGGCCGCTCGCGGCTGGAATTCGAAGCTGACCTTGCCTTCTTTTTTGTCGAACGCGAGGAAGGCCTTGAACTTGCGCCGCGTCTTGTTGGAGACGAAGTTCTCCAGCAGCTCGGTCTTGCCGGTCGCCAGGAGCTTGGTCATCTGCTCGCGAGCCACTGGCTGCTGCAGGATGATCTTGCCGCTCTTGAAGTCGCAGGTGACGTTGGCGCCGACCGCGTGTTCACACACGTAGCTGCTGCCATGTTCGAACACACGCCCCTGGTCCTTGGGGCAAGCGCCCAGCGACTCTTGCGCCGAGAAGTCGATGGGCTCACCCGACTCGCCTTCTTTCTTGGCGTCTTCGCCGAAGTCGAATTCGAGCTTCCAGTTCTTGATCTCGTCGTCGAACACCAGCTTGAGCTCGGCGGTGAAAGGCCAGCCCGCCTTGGAGCGAAAACCTTCGAGCGGGCCGATCTTCTTGTGAGCCAAAAACTCTTCGACCTCGGGCAGCTCGAAGCTGCGGCCACCGGGGATCTTGCCGATCGAAAAACCGCAGCCTTCGGCATCACCGGTTTTGCCGCTGCAGGTGAAGCGGCGGTAATTTTCTTTCACCACGCCGCCGCACTGCGGGCACGGTGTCTTGAGCGTGGCGTAGTCGCCGGGGATGGTGTCGCGGTCGTATTCCTTGGCCTTGGCGACGATGCGCTGCGTCATGGCGGCGATCTCGGCCATGAAGGTCTCGCGACTGAGCTTGCCCTTCTCCATCTCCGACAGCTGGTACTCCCAGTTGCCGGTGAGCTCGGGCTTGGTCAGGTCTTCGACCCCCAGGCCGCGCAAGAGCGTGGTGAGCTGGAAGGCCTTGGCCGTGGGGATGAGTTCGCGGCCGTCGCGGTAGATGTATTTCTCCATCAACAAGCCTTCGATGATGGCCGCGCGCGTGGCGGGCGTGCCCAGGCCCTTCTCCTGCATGGCCTCGCGGAATTCTTCATCGTCGATCAGCTTGCCGGCACCTTCCATCGCGGAGAGCAGCGTGGCTTCGGTGTAGCGCGCGGGTGGCTTGGTCTTGAGGCCGTTGGCGTCTGCGCTCTCGGTGCGCACTTTCTCGCCCGTCTCCACGGCCACCAGGTTGGCGTCGTCTTCTTGCGCCTCGCGGCCGTACACGGCCAGCCAGCCGGGCTTGACCATCACCTTGCCGTTGGTCTGGAAGCTGTGACCCGCAGCGACTGAAATGCGCGTGGTGACCTGGAACTCGGCCGGCGGGAAGAACACCGCCAGGAAGCGCTTGACCACCATGTCATACAGCTTGGCCTCGATCTCGGTCAGGCTCTTGGGCGCAACGAGGGTCGGGATGATGGCGAAGTGGTCCGACACCTTGGTGTTGTCGAAGATGCGCTTGTTGGGCTTCACGTACCCTTCTTTGATCGCCTTCTTCGCGTGCGGTGCCAGCGCCTTCAGCGGGCCGGGCATGTCTTCGGTGGCGATCATCTCCATGGTGTTCTTCACCACGGCCACATAGTCTTCGGGCAGGTGCTTGCTGTCGGTACGCGGGTAGGTCAGGGCCTTGTGCTTTTCATACAGGGCCTGCGCGATGGAGAGCGTGGTCTTGGCACTGAAGCCGAAGCGCGAGTTGGCTTCGCGCTGCAAGGTGGTCAGGTCGTAGAGGCCGGGCGCGCTCTGCGTGCTGGGCTTGCTCTCTTCCGTCACCGTGGCGGGCTGGCCGCGTGCCGCGTCGGCAATGGCCTTGGCGTCTTTTTCGTTCCACACACGGTCGGCGCGCGCTTCAGCGTCGTCGGGGTTCTTCTTCCACTTGGGGTCGAACCACTTGCCGTCGTACTCGCCGGCCTGGGCGGCGAACGTGGCCTTGATCTCCCAGTAGTCGCGGAAGACGTGCTTGCGGATCTTTTCTTCGCGCTCGACCACGATGCTCAACGTAGGCGTTTGCACACGGCCGACGGTGGTGAGAAAGAAGCCGCCATCGCGCGAGTTGAACGCCGTCATGGCACGCGTGCCATTGATGCCCACCAGCCAGTCGGCCTCGGAGCGGCAGCGTGCCGCATCGGCCAGCGGCAGCATCTGCTTGTCGGTGCGCAGGTGGTCGAACCCGTCACGGATGGCTGCGGGCGTCATGCTCTGCAGCCACAGTCGCTTGACAGGGTGTTTGCTCTTGCTGTGCTGCTGGATCAGCCGAAAGATCAGCTCACCTTCACGGCCGGCGTCACAGGCGTTGATGAGCTCGGTCACGTCTTTGCGCTTGACCAGCTTCACTATTGCCGAGAGCCGGCCCTTGCTCTTGTCGATCGGGTTCAGGTCGAAGTGCGGCGGGATCACCGGCAGGTTGGCAAAGCTCCACTTGCCGCGCTTCACGTCAAACTCTTCCGGCGCCTTGATCTCCAGCAGGTGGCCCACGGCCGAGGTGACGAGGTGGTGCTCGCCTTCGAAGTATTCGTCGTGCTTCTCGAACTTGCCTGCGGTGGGCGTCAGCGCCCGCACGATGTCCTGTGCGACCGACGGCTTCTCCGCAATGATCAAAGCTTTGCTCATGGCTCTTTCTGTGTTCTGGGCGCCGATGGTCGGCGCGCTCTCTACAATCCGGGCTTCTCGCGCGTATACGCGTGCGCACACATGTGCGGGCACACACGCACACACGCGCACCCATGAATTCAATGTACCCAAACAAACCGATGACGCAAGCCCAGGGCGCCAAGACCACCGCCAAGACCCGCACTTCAACCCCCACGAGCGCTTCTCCCGCTGCCAAGACCAGCGGCCGCCGCATCCAGGTGCGGCGCAGCGGCGTGCATGGCAAAGGGGTGTTTGCCGTGGCGCCCATCGCCAAGGGCGAGATCATCATCGAATACAAGGGCGAGGTCATCTCCTGGCCTGAAGCCCTGCGCCGCCACCCGCA
>JACMKJ010000553.1 GCA_014380155.1 Rhizobacter sp.
CGCCCGTGCGCTGGGCGTGAAGGTCAGCGAACACCCGCTCGACGTGGCCGACGCGAGCGCGGTGGCCGCCCTGCCCGCCGCCGTTCAAGCCGAGCACGGCCGCGCGAGCCTGCTGGTCAACAACGCCGGTGTGGCGCTGATGGGCGAGTTTCGGCAGCTCAGCGATGCCGATTTCCAGTGGCTCTTCGGCATCAACTTCTGGGGCGTGGTCAACATGACGCGCGCCTTCTTGCCGCTGCTGCTGCGCGAACCCGAGGCGCACGTTGTCAACCTGTCGAGCGTGTTCGGCTTCGTCGCGCCGGCCGGGCAGACGGCGTATGCAGCCAGCAAGTTTGCGGTGCGCGGCTTCACCGACGCACTGCGCCACGAGCTCGAAAACACCTCGGTGCGTGTGGTCGCGGTGCACCCGGGTGGCATCCGCACCCACATTGCCCACAGCGCGCGGCGCGCCAGCGGGATCGACGAAGCCATGCAGCGCACCGCCGCCGATGCCTTTGTGCAGGCGGTGCACACCACACCCGAGCAGGCCGCCCAGCGCATCTTGCAAGGGCTCGACCGCGGCGAGCTGCGCATCCGCATCGGCGGCGACGCCCTGGTGCTCGACCTGATGGCCCGGCTGATGCCGGTGCGTTACTGGGGCTGGCTGAAGCGTCGCGCGCAAAATGCGGGCTTCAAGCAGGCCACCCCCTCCGGGCGCTGAGGAGCCTGGCTCAGTGCGAACGGAGATCAAAAGTCCTCAACGACTGAGCGGCAGCGTGACGATGGCGTCCAGCCCGACCACGCGGCCTTGCTCCTCGCGGTTGACGAGCTCGATGCGCCCGCCGAGCAGGTCGACGATCTCGCGGCAGATGGTCAGGCCCAGGCCCGAGCCACCCTGCGCATCGCCGCTTGCAAACGGCTGAAAGAGCCGCGAGCGCACATCGGCCGAGAGGCCGGGCCCACCATCGGCGATGGTGCACACCGCTTGGTCACCACGCGAGACGAGGCTCACGCGCAGCGGTGCACCGCGCGGCGATTGCCGCACCGCGTTGTGCAGCAGGTTGCGCGCCAGCTCGCGCAGCATCCATTCGTTGGCGAGCACCGGCATGGGCTGCAACGCGATCTCGAAATCGAGCCGGGCTTGCGCGATCAGCGGCGCCAGGTCGAGCGCCACGGCCTGCAACGCCTGCGCCCAGTCGGCCACCTCGGCCGGCTGCTGGCGCATCTGCTCGACCTTGGCGAGCTTGAGCATCTGGTTGGCGAGTGCAATCGCGCCTTCGATCGTCTGGCCGATCTCTTGCAGCGCTTGCGCAGGCGCCAGGTCGCCGCGCTGCGCCGACTGCACCTGGGTCTTCAGCGCCGCGAGCGGCGTGCGCAGCTGGTGCGAGGCGTCGCGCACAAAACGTTTCTGGTGGTCGATCAGGCGGGCCAGTTGTGCCATCAGGTTGTTGATGGCGCTTTGCACCGGCGCGAGTTCCATCGGCACGTCTCGCACGTCGAGCACCGAGAGGTCGTTGGGGTTGCGGCGGCGCAATGTCACGCTCATCTCGCGCAAGGGCCGCGTCAGCACCTGCACGGCGACGAACACCACCGCCGCGATCACCGCCAGCAGCAGCGCCTGGCGCCAGGCGGTGTCGACCAGCAGGCTGCGCGTGAGCGTGCGCCGCACCTCCAGCGTCTCGGCCACCTGCACCACGGCCATGCCCTGGCCGAGCACACCCGTCACCGGCTGGTGCAGCACCGCCATGCGCACCGCCTCGCCGCGGTAGCTGTCGTTGTAGAAGCGCACCAGCGCGGCGTAGACGTTGGGCTCGGGGGTGTCGTCGCGCGGCAGTGGCAGGTCGTCGAAACCGGCGATCACCTCGCCGTCGAAACCGCTCACCTTGTAGTAGAGCCGCCCGCTGCCCACCTCGAAGGGCTCCAGCGCCGAATACGCCACCACGCCGCGCACACGCGGCCCACCGGAGCCGGCCACCACATCCAGCCCCTCGCCGATGGTCTTGGCCGAGGCCAGCAGGCTGCGGTCGTAGGCGATGTTGGCGTTCTCGAGCGCCTTGCGGTAAAGGCTCTCGGTGTTGAACCCCACCAGCGCGGTGACCGGCAGCAAGATCGCCAGCAGCAAACGCGCCCGCAAGGAGCGCACGCCCATCATGGCGGGTCGTCTTCGGCTTGCAGCAGGTAGCCCAGGCCGCGCAGCGTCACCACCTGCACGCCCACCGGCGCCAGCTTCTTGCGCAGGCGGTAGGCCACCACTTCGACCGCCGAGATCTGCGAGTCCGACTCCTGCTCGAACACCAGCGCGAACAGGCGCTCCTTGGTGACGGCGTGGCCCGGCTTGGCGAGCAGCGCGCGCATGAAGGCGGTCTCGCGCTGGGTCAGGTCCAGGTGGCGGCCGTTGTGCAAGATGCCACCGCTCGGCGCGTCGACGCTCAGGCCATGGAACGAGGGCATGGCCACGGGCGCCTCGCCGCGCCGGCGCACCACGGCACGCAGGCGGGCTTCGAGCTCGTCGAGGTCGAAGGGTTTGAGCAGGTAGTCGTCAGCGCCCGCATCGAGCCCGATCACACGGTCGCCCACCGTGCTGCGCGCGGTGAGCACGATGACCGGTGTGTCGAGCCCCTCGGCCCGGGCCTGGGTCAGGATGCTCAGCCCGTCGACATGCGGCAGGCTCAGGTCGAGCAGCACCACGTCGGGCACGGCGGCGCGCCAACGGTCGAGCGCACGCGCGCCATCGCCACAGACCGTGACGTGGTCGCCGCGCCGCTCGAAGCTGCGCTTGAGCGAGGCTTGCAACGCGGCGTTGTCTTCGATCAGAAGAAGTTTCATGATGGCGCAGGAATTATGAGCAGCCCGAACCTGGGGCGTCAGTCTCAGTGTTTGCCCCAGGTGCGCTGACAGCGCGTTGACAGCGAAATGGGGGAGCATCCGAGCACCGTACCCCCTGGAGGAAGACACCATGCGTCGCGACCAATTCATGAAGACCCTTTTCGCCCTGGCAGCCGGCGGCGCCCTGGCCGCGCCGGCCTGGGCCAAGAGCACCATCAAGATGATGATCCCGGCCAACCCCGGTGGTGGCTGGGACCTCACCGGCCGCGCGCTCGGCAAGGCCCTGCAAGACACCGGCGACGTGGCCGCCGTCACCTTCGAGAACAAGGGCGGCGCCGCCGGCGCGCTGGGCCTGGCCCAGTTCATCAACTCCAGCAAGGGCGACCCCGATGCCCTGCTTGTGATGGGCGCGGTGATGGTGGGCGGCATCATCACCAGCAAGCCGCCGGTGAACCTGTCGCAAGTCACGCCGATTGCGCGCATCACCAGTGAATACAACGTGTTCGTCGTGCCGGCCGATTCGCCCATCAAGACCATGGCCGACCTGGTGGCACAGCTCAAGAAAGACGTCGGCAGCGTGAAGTGGGGCGGCGGCTCGCGCGGCGCCACCGAACACATCGCGGCCGCCATGCTGGCGCGCGAGGTCGGTGTCGACCCGGCCAAGGTCAACTACGTGGCCTTCCGTGGTGGTGGCGAGGCGATTGCCGCCATCCTCGGCGGCAACGTGACCATCGGCGGCAGCGGCTACAGCGAGTTCGCCGAATACATCAAGGCCGGCAAGATGAGAGCGATCGGCGTCACCTCCGACACGCGCATCAAGGGCATCGAGGTGCCCACGCTGAAGGAGCAGGGCCTGAACGTGGTGATCGGCAACTGGCGCGGCCTGTACGGCGCCCCGGGCCTCACACCGGCACAGCGCAGCGCGTTGACCGCCCTGGTCGACAAGGCGCTCGCGAGCCGCGCCTGGACCGAAGCGCTGGAGCGCAACGGCTGGACGCCCGCCCCGCTGTCGGGTCAGGCGTTCGCCACCTTCGTCGACGACGAGTTCGCCCGCATGCGTGACGTGATGCAGAAGGCAGGCATGTTGTGAGCCGGCGCACCCAGGTCGGCATGGGCGTCGGCACCACGCTGCTGGGCGTGGGGCTGATGGTGGGCGCACTCGGCATCCCGTCGCAGGCGGGCTACGCCGGCATCGGCCCGAACTTCCTGCCCTGGGTGTTGGCCGTGGCCCTGGTGGCCTGCGGCCTGCTGCTGACGCGGCATGCGCTCAGCGGTGGCTACCGCGCGATGGAAGCGCCGAGCGGCGCGGAGCACGCCAACTGGCGCGGTTTTGCCTGGGTGTCGGCCGCGCTGCTGCTCAATGCCGCATTGATCACCACCATCGGCTTCGTGCTCAGCTGTGCGCTGTGTTTTGCGCTCACGGTGCACGGCCTGCGCGGCGCCCAAAGCGACGCACCGCGCGGGCTTCGCCCCTGGCTCACCGGCCTGGCCATCGGTGTGGCGATTGCTGCGCCGGTGTACTGGATGTTCACCAAGCTGCTCTCCATCCGCCTGCCAGGCCTCACATCGACAGGGTGGATTTGATGCAAGACATCTTGACGCAGCTGGCCCAGGGTTTTGCGACAGCGGGCACACCGATCAACCTCTTGTGGGCGCTGCTCGGCTGCACCCTGGGCACGGCCGTGGGCGTGCTGCCCGGCATCGGCCCGGCCACGGCGGTGGCGATGCTGCTGCCCATCACCGCGCAGGTCGAGCCGACCGCGTCGATGATCTTCTTCGCCGGCATCTACTACGGTGCGATGTACGGCGGCTCGACCACCTCGATCCTGCTCAACACACCGGGTGAAGCGGGCTCCATGGTCACCGCGATGGAAGGCAACCGCATGGCCAAGAGCGGCCGCGCGGGGGCGGCGCTGGCCACCGCGGCCATCGGCTCCTTCGTGGCAGGCACCATTGCCACCGTGGTCGTCACCTTTGCCGCACCCGGGGTGGCCACGCTCGCGGTGAAGCTCGCCGCACCCGAATACTTCTTGCTGATGCTGCTGGCCTTTTGCACCGTGAGCGCGGTGCTGGGCGCGAGCACGCTGCGCGGCATCACCTCGCTGTGCATCGGCCTCGCGATGGGGCTGATCGGTCTCGACCAGATCTCGGGCCAGGGCCGCTACACCGGCAACGTACCCGAGCTGATGGACGGCCTGGAGGTGGTGCTGATCGCCGTCGGCCTGTTTGCTGTGGCCGAGGTGCTCTATGCGGTGATGTACGAAGGCCGCGTGGTCGAGACCCGCAACCCTCTGAGCAAGGTGCACATGAGCCGCGCCGACTGGCGCCGCTCGTGGCCTGCGTGGCTGCGCGCCACCGCCATCGGCACCCCCTTCGGCTGCGTGCCGGCGGGCGGCAGCGAGATCCCGACCTTTCTCAGCTACGCCACCGAGAAGAAGCTGTCGAAACACCCCGAAGAGTTCGGCACCGTGGGCGCCATCGAAGGTGTGGCCGGGCCTGAAGCGGCCAACAACGCGGCCATCACCGCCACGCTGATCCCGCTGCTGGCGCTGGGCATCCCGGCCTCCAACACCACGGCGGTGCTGTTGAGTGCGTTCCAGAGCTACGGCATCAACCCCGGGCCGCAGCTCTTCGACAGCAACGCCTCGCTGGTGTGGGCGCTGATCGCCTCGCTGTACATCGGCAACGTGATGCTGCTGGTGCTCAACCTGCCCCTGGTGGGCCTGTGGGTGAAGCTGCTGAAGATCCCCAAGCCTGCCTTGTACGCGGGCATCCTGATCTTTGCCACCGTGGGTGTCTATGGCATGCGCCAGTCCACCTTCGACCTGGTGCTGCTCTACGGCATCGGCTTGCTCGGCGTGGTGCTGCGGCGGCTCGACTTCCCGACCGCCCCGGTGGTGGTCGGCATGATCCTCGGCCCGTTGGCCGAAGCGCATTTGCGCAACGCCTTGTCCATCGGTGAAGGCCGCTGGACGGTGTTCCTGCAGAGGCCCATGTCGTTGGCGCTGCTGGCCATCATCTTGGCCGTGCTGGCCTTGCCCACGCTCGTGCGCCTGGCCAGGAACCGGGTCACATCAGCGCCACGCCCTTGATCTGCGCATACAGCGCGTCGCCGGCTTGCAGTGCCAGCGCATCGCAGCTCTTGCTGGTGATGCGCGCGAGCAGCGCCCACGCCTGATCGGGCGGGCCACCGCTCACGCGCAGGCGCAAGAGGGCGGTGGTGCGATCACGCTGAAGCTCTTCCAGCACCACCGGCAACACGTTGAGGATGCTGGTCTCGACCGGTGGCTGGCGCGTCACGCTCACGTCGCGCGCCAGCACACGCGCACGCACACGCTCACCGGGCTGCGCGCTCGCACCGCCCACCCACAACATGGCGCCGTGCTGGCCGATGTGGGTGAGGCCGTGCTGCGCGTCATGCTCCACCACCTGGGCGTCGATCACCACGCCGGCTTCGTCTTGCCGGCTCAATGACAGATCGGTGCGCGCCATCAGCTCGCCCAGCGGTCCCGCCGCTTCGACCCGGCCATCGCGCAGCAGCACCAGGTGGTCGGCCAGGCGGGCGGCTTCATCCATCGCATGCGTCACGTAGACGATGGGCAAAGACAGCTCGCGGTGCAGTTGCTCCAGGTAGGGCAGGATCTCGGCCTTGCGCGCAGGGTCGAGCGCGGCCAGCGGCTCGTCCATCAACAAGAGCCGGGGGCCGGTGGCCAGCGCACGCGCAATCGCCACACGCTGGCGTTCGCCGCCCGAGAGCGTGGCCGGCGAACGCGCCAGCAAGTGCCCGATGCCCAGCAGCTCGACCACGCTGTCGAGCGCAATGCGCTGCGACTCATTCGCGCTGCGCTTTCGCCCGTAGTGCAGGTTGCCGCGCACGTCGAGGTGCGGGAACAGCGCCGACTCCTGGATCACATACCCAAGCGATCGCTGGTGCGTGGGCACGAAGCGGCCGGTGGCGTCGTCTTGCCACAGCTCGCCGTCGATCGCCACACGGCCAGCCACGCGCTCCAGCCCGGCCAGCGCGCGCAGCACGGTGGTCTTGCCGCAGCCGGAGGGGCCGACCAACGCGGTGACGCCGCGCGACGGGATGGCCAGCTGCACATCCAGCAGGAAGCCATTTCGCTGCAGGCGCAAGCTGGCGTCGATCACCGCGCGGGCTCCGCATCATCGGCACGGCGCGGCCGGTTGACCACGTAGAGCGTCACCAGCACCACCATCGCAAACGCCACCATGCCCGCGGCCAGCCCATGCGCCTGCGCAAACTCGCCCGCCTCCACATGGCCGTAGATCGCTACAGACAACACACGCGTTTCACCGGGGATGTTGCCGCCGATCATCAGCACCACGCCAAACTCGCCCACCGTGTGCGCAAAGCCCAGCACGCTGGCGGTGACGAAGCCTGGCCGCGCGAGTGGCAGCGCCACGCTCACGAACCGATCCCACGGCGACGAGCGCAAAGTGGCCGCGGCTTCGAGCAAACGCTCGGGCACGGCCTCGAAGGCTTGTTGCAGCGGCTGCACCACGAATGGCAGTGAGTAGATCACCGAGGCCACGACCAGGCCGCTGAAGGTGAAGGGCAAACGCCCCAGGCCGAGCGACTGCGTGAGCTGCCCCACCGGCCCCTGCGGCCCCATCAACAACAGCAGGTAGAAGCCGAGCACCGACGGCGGCAGCACCAGCGGCATGGCGACCAACGATGCGAACAAGGGCTTGAGCCGCGAGCGTGTGCGCGCCAGCCACCACGCAAGCGGTGTGCCCAGCAACAGCAGCAGCACGGTGCTCAGCGCCGCCAGCTCGGCGGTGAGCCTGATGGCAGACCATGCGTCTGAGGTCATGCGGGCAGCCGCGCCTCAGGGCCCATACCCAAAAGAGTGGATCAGCGCCTTGGCCGGCGCACTTTTCAGGTACGCCAACAAGGCCGCGGCGGCCGGGTTTTTCTCGCCGCGCTTGAGCAGCACTGCGTCTTGCCGGATCTCGCCGTACAAGGCCGGCGGCACCACCCAGTAGGAGCCGCTCACCGGCTTGCCCGGCACCACCACCTGCGACAGCGCCACGAAGCCCAGTTCGGCATTGCCGGTGGCCACGAACTGGAAGGCCTGGCCGAGGCTCTCGCCCGTCACCAGCTTGGGCGCGAGGCCGTCGCCGAGGCCACGCGCCTTCAGCACCTCGATCGCCGCACGGCCATAGGGCGCGGTCTTCGGGTTGGCGATGGCGAGGTGCGCAAATTGGCCTGCCGTGAGCACCGCGCCCTGGTCATCCACATACCCCGGCTGCGCGCTCCACAACACCAGCTTGCCGATGGCGTAGGTGAACTGGGTGCTGGGAACAGCGAAGCCTTCAACAATCAGCTTCGCCGGGGTTTCGTCATCGGCCGAGATCAACACCTCGAACGGCGCCCCGGCGGCGATTTGCGAATAGAACTTGCCCGTGGCGCCGACCGAAATCTTCAGGCTGTGGCCAGTGGTCGCCGTGAAAGCGTCGCTCATGGCCGACATCGGCCCGGCGAAGTTGGCGGCAACCGCCACCGACACCTCACCCGCCTGCGCCGCCGACACACACAGCATGGCCACCATCATGGACAAACACTTCTTCATGTCATCACTCCATGTAGTTCAGTCGATCACCGCCAGGATCACACTCGACACCTTGAACGCCGCGCAGGCACGCAAACCCACCACCAGCCCGAGCGACTGCACCGACTCGTGCGTCACCACCGCCACCGCGCTGCGGCCCTGGCCGAGATCGAGCGTGACCTCGGCGTTGACCGGCCCGTCGACGATGCGGCTCACCTCGCCCCACAACCGATTGCGTGCGCTGATGCGCAGCCGCTCGTCGGTCAGCAGCAGAAGCGACGAAGCCTTGACCAGGGCGATCGCCTCGGCCCCGATCACCAGCCCCAGTCGCTCGGCCGAGTCGCGCGTCACCACGGCGGCCAGCTCCAGGTGTTCGTCAATGCGCAACAGCACCTCGACGTCGACCGGCCCTTCGCGCAGCGCACTCACCGTGCCGGCGAACTGGTTGCGCGCACTGGTGCGCACCGACATGCGGCGCAGCAGCCGCTGAAAGGTGTGCACGTCACCCACCGGCTCCGACGCAAACCGGGTCGCCAGGCGATCGAGCGTGATCTGGTGTTCCGCCTCGACCGCCCGGTAGAGCGCGATCACCCTGCGGCCATGGTCGGTGAGCAAGGTGCCACCACCGGAGCGGCCGCCGGTGCTGCGCTCCACCAGCGGCGTGTCGGCCAGGTTGTTCATCGCATCGACCGCGTCCCACGCGGCCTTGTAAGACAAGGGCACGTGTTTGGCGGCTTGCGAGATGGAGCCGTGTTCGCCGATCGCCTCCAGCAGCCGCACGCGCTTGTCTCCCAGGAACGCACCCAGGTCGGTACTGACTTCCAGGTGGCCGGTGAGGCGCGGTGGGGTTCGGCGGGGCTTCACCGGCAGGGTTATATCATCAACTACATAACGATTTCTGCCCCTTGTTCGACTTGCGAATGCGGCAAGATGCCCCGATGCCCACCCCACCGCACGACCCGAGCGACCCCGTCACCGCCAGCACGCTGGCGCACTACAACGACAACGCGCTGAGCTTCTGGCAAGGCACACGCGACCACGACGTGCGCCAGAACATCGCGGCCCTGCTGCGCCACCTGCAGGGCACACCACCCCACACCGTGCTCGACCTCGGCTGCGGCCCGGGGCGCGACCTGAAGACCTTCAAACAACTCGGCCACACCGCCATCGGCGTGGACGGCGCCCCCCACTTCGTGGCCATGGCGCGCGAGCACAGCGGCTGCGAGGTGTGGCAACAAAACCTGCTGGCGCTCGACCTGCCTGCTGCCCGATTCGACGGCGTGTTTGCCAACGCGGTGCTGTTCCACGTGCCGAGCGCGAACCTGCCGAGCGTGCTGCGCGCGTTGCACGCCACGCTCAAGCCAGGCGGCGTGCTGTTCAGCTCCAACCCGCGTGGGCAGGGGCAAGAGGGCTGGCAAGGCGACCGCTACGGGGTCTATCACGACCTGTCGTCGTGGCAGGGCTTCTTGAGTGCAGCGGGGTTTGACGAGCTGGAGCACTACTACCGGCCAGAGGGGCTGCCGCCTGAGCAGCAGCCGTGGCTGGCCAGTGTGTGGCGCAAGGTGTAGCGTGGTGGGTCAGCCCGCTCGAAGAGCAGGCGCTGAAGATCTCGCACCGCCGTTCGGCCGGTCGGCTACGGCGTGATCGTTAGCGTGCGGCGTGCCTGGAGCCGTGCGGAAAGCCAGCCGCCCAGGGCAGCACCCGCGGCCATGCTCAGCAGGCCGGGCCAGCCGCGCGTCGCGTCGATGAACACCGGCATGGGCGCGAGCGCGTCTACCGCACGCAC
>JACMKJ010000554.1 GCA_014380155.1 Rhizobacter sp.
AGCTTTCTGAATGGACATCCGCGCGAGTGACGGCCATACACCGCCGCGACAGTTTTTTTAAATGCATACGTTTTTCATTGTCATACTGGTGCTCACGTCAATCGTGGCGCTGACCTTCATTGTGGAGCGCGGGCTGGCGCTGCGCTGGAATCGTGTCATCCCCCTGGCGATTCAGAATGGAGTGTCGTTCTACAAATCTGCCGAGGACCTGCCCCGTCTGCGGGCCGTCTGCGAGGCGAATCCTTCGACCTGTGCGCGGCTGCTGCTCTTCGTGACGGCACACCTCGATTGGTCACGCAGCGAAACGGTCGAGTTGCTGGAGACGCGGGCACGCCATGAGGTGGCTCAGCTTGAACGCGGGCTCGTGGTCCAGTCGTTGCCCAGGCCGCCAGCGAACTTGCTCAGCAGCGCGTTCTCTTTCAGCGCTTCGTAAATGCCGTCCAGGTCGTCGGCCACGGTCGTCAGGTAGCAGCTGGAGAGCTGCGAGCGCCGCGTGCCAGCGTTGAACAGCGTCGGCGTGGAGCTCATGAAGTCGAAGGTCGACAGCACTTCATAGAACTCGATGGCGCGGGCTTCGCGGTCGATCTCGTTCAGCGCCAGACCCATGGCCACGCGCATGTAGAAGGCCTGCGGCATCTCGATGCGGGTTTCTTCGATGTGCAGGAAGTAGCGGTCGTACAGGGTCTGCAGGCCGAGGTAGTCGAACTGCAAATCTCGGTCGGCCTTGAGGGCGGCGCCCAGCTTGGCCATGTCGTACTGCATCAGCTTCTCGTCGAGAAGCTCAGCTTGCACGCCCTTCTTAATGAACCCCGGGAAGTACTCGGCGTAGCGGGTGTGCATCTCGGCGTGCAGCAGCTCTTCGCCGATGATTTCCTTGCGGATGGTGTGCAACAGCAGGCGAGCGGTGGCGCGGGTGTAGCCGGGATCCTTCTCGATCAGGGTGCGGGCGGCCAGGATGGCGGCCTTGTGCACTTCGTCGATGGGCACGCCGTCATAGAGGTTGCGCTTGGTCTCGGCCAGGATGGGGTCGGGCTTCACGTCGGCGCCCAGGTCGGCGCAGGCCGACTCGACCAGGGTCGTCAGGCGGGCCATGTCGAGCGGCACACGCTGGCCACGGTCAGTGACCATCAGCGAGGGCTCGACCGCCATCGCCGGCACGCCCTGCTTGGCGCGCTCTTGCGAACGGCGCTCGCGGTACAGCACGTAGGCACGGGCCACTTCGTGGTGGCCGCCGCGCATCAAACCCAGCTCGACGTGGTCTTGCACGTCTTCGATGTGGAAGGTGCCGCCACCCGGGCGCGAGCGCAGCAGAGCGCGCACCACCGACTCGGTCAACCCGTCCACCGTCTCGCGCACGCTGGCCGACGCCGCGCCCTGGGTGCCGTGCACCGCCAGGAACGCTTTCATCAAGGCCACTGCGATCTTGTTGGGCTCGAAGGACACCACCGCGCCGTTGCGGCGAATGATCTGGTAACCCTGGTAAGCCGACACGGCAGCGCCGGCATGTGCGGTGCCGGTACGCGGTGCCGGTTGCGCGCCGGCGGTAGAAGAAGAGACGGTTTGCATGGTGTTCCCTGTCGTCATGTCAATCAGCAGTTGGTGTCAATCTCACGCGTTCAGTGAGGGCTCTGCGGCCTCAGCAGCAAAAGCTGCAGCCGACCCGGGCGAACCTGGGGCGGGTGAACGTTGGGTGAGAACGGTGAGGCGCCGGTGCTGGCGCCTTGCATTTCTTGCCCATCAGAAAAACGCCGCCGCTTTGCGCGGGCAACCCAGAAAACGGGGCGCTGATCTTGGGCATGGATGGTGTGTTTCTGGAACAGAAGGATAACACGAAGGGACACTATATCTGGGGTCTCCGGGGTCATCAAGCACTACAGATAGCGTATTACCCTAGTGTGACCATGCCTCTTGCCAATGCCCTGAAGCGCACACAGCCAGAGCGCGCGCCATCGCGCCATGTGCGACGCTTTTGCGCCGGTGGACGCGGCACGCAGGCCGATTTGAAGCGCCAGAGCGCGCGAACCGTGGGGCAGCGCGAAGTTGTTCAGGCCAAGCGCTGAACGGCCTCGGGAAAATACCGATCGGGCCAGGCCAGCATGCGCATGAGCAGCGGCCAATCAAATCCCGGCCCAGGATCGCATTTGCGCCCCGGGGCCACATGCTCGTGGCCGACGACGCCTTCGATGGGGTGGCGCTGCGCGAGCCACTGCAACAGTGCGGCCAGCGTGTCGTACTGCGCCGCTTCGAAGTGCTCGCCCTCCAGGCCTTCGAGTTCGATGCCGATGGCGTAGTCGTTGCAGTTCTCGCGCCCCCGCCACGAGGAGCGCCCGGCATGCCAGGCCCGTTGGTCGCACGAGACGAACTGCAGCAACTCACCATCACGCCGCACCACAAAGTGGGCCGACACCTGCAAGCCGCGAATCTCGCCGTAGTAAGGGTGCGCGTCCCAGTCGAGCCGGTTGGTGAACAACCGCTCGATGGCGTCGCCACCGTACTGCCCTGGAGGCAGGCTGATGGAGTGGATCACCACCAGATCGACCACCGCCCCCACCGGGCGGTGCCCGAAATTGGGCGACGGGCAGGCGCGCGCTACGCTCAGCCAGCCCGAGTCAGCCGGGCCATCGGCACTCATGCTTCATCGCCGCGCTCGGTGTCGACAGGGTCCGGGTCACCGCCCACGTGCACCCCCAGGCGTGCCATGCGGTAGCGCATCTGCCGCAATGACAGGCCGAGGCTCGCACCCGCAGCGGTGCGGTTGTAGCGGTAGCGCTCGAGCGCACGTTCGAGCACATCTCGCTCGACCTGGTCGAGGTAGGCCGCGAGGTCGGTCGGCAAGGGCGCCGGGGTCGGGGCCTGGGCTGGCGCCGGTGGCAGGGGCGTGGCCGCCACGACAAGAGAGTCGGCGCTCGACGGCGGCATGTCTCCCGTCAGCGCCAGGTCGAGCGCGCCGAGGTCGGGCACATCGATGACTTCTCCGCCGGCAAACGCCACCGCACGGTGCAGCAGGTTTTCGAGCTCGCGCACGTTGCCCGGGAAACTGTAGCGGCCGAGCAGCGCCAGGGCTTCGCGCGTCATGCGCGGCGGCGGTGACACACCCGCGTCGCGCGAGATCCGGTCGAGCACACGGTCGCAGATGGCGGACAGGTCTTCGAGCCGCTCGCGCAGGGGCGGCACGCGGATCTGGATCACGTTGAGCCGGTAATACAAGTCTTGGCGGAAGCGCCCCGCCTGCACTTCGGCGCCGAGGTCCTTGTGGGTGGCGCTGAGCAGGCGCACGTTGACCGCTTGCTCGCTGACCGCCCCCACCGGGCGCACCGATCGCTCTTGAATGGCGCGCAGCAGCTTGCTCTGCATGGCCAACGGCAGATCACCGATCTCGTCGAGGAACAAGGTGCCGCCGTTGGCCGCCTGGAAAAAGCCCTCGCGGTCATCGGCTGCACCGGTGAACGCGCCCTTGCGGTAGCCGAAGAACTCGGCCTCCAGCAGGTGCTCTGGGATGGCGCTGCAGTTCACCGCAATGAAGGGCTGCCCGGCGCGCGGGCTCACCTCGTGGATGGAGCGCGCGACCAGTTCCTTGCCCGTGCCGGACTCGCCGTTCACCAGCACCGGCGCCATGCTGCGCGCCACCTTGTCGACCAGGGCACGCACCTGCTGCATGGCCCCGGACTGGCCGGCCATGCGGCCCATGGCCTGGCTGACCGTCACCGCCGGCTGTGCAGCGACCACGGGGGGCGCGACGCGCTCCGGCGGTGCACCGTTCTCCGACGGAAGGCTCGACGGCACGATTGTCGGCACCGTCGACACGCTGCGCCCCAGCGCCGAGGCGACCACCGCGCGGAACTGCTTCAGGTCGACCGGCTTGGTGAGGTAATCGTAGGCACCCGCCTTCAGCGCCTCGACGGCGTTCTCTGCCGAGCCGTAGGCGGTGATCAC
This sequence comes from Rhizobacter sp., assembly GCA_014380155.1. Classification (GTDB taxonomy): domain Bacteria; phylum Pseudomonadota; class Gammaproteobacteria; order Burkholderiales; family Burkholderiaceae_C; genus Rhizobacter. The sequence goes on from JACMKJ010000554.1 coordinate 3,934, forward strand.
GATGGCTTTTTCGCGCCGGCCGGTTTCTTCGAGCCGGCGCAACAGGTCGAGGCCGGTTCCATCGGGGAGGCGCATGTCGGTGATGACGGCGCTGTAGGTGCGGTCTTTGAGGTGCAACAGCGCGTCTTCAACCGTGCCGGCGGTCTCCACGTCATACCCCTCACGCAACAAGGTCAGCTCGTAAAGCGTACGCAGATCCGGTTCGTCGTCGACGACCAGCAAGCTGAAGTGCGAAGGTGATGTCATGAGGTGAGGTGAAGTCGGGCTTCGGCGGCCTCGTTTGCCGGCAGAGCCTGGCGGCGCATCGCCACCGAGAACTCGTTGCGGTTGGGCTCGGCGGCGCTGCGCAGCCGGTAGTCGATGCGGGCACCATAACGCTCGCACAGTTCTCGGCAAATATACAGGCCCAAACCAGTGCCGCGACTGCGTGTGGAGAAGAAGGGCTCGAACAGGTAGCGCTCGACGTCGGGCGGGATCGGCGCGCCGTCGCTGGCCACGCTCAGCACCGCGTGAGTTTCGTCGCGCACGGCCAGGCGCAGGCGCACGGCGGCCGGCACCTTGGTCGCATGCCGGTAACCGTTGTCAAGCAGGTTGATCAGGACACGGCGCAGGTGTTCGCTGTCAAACACCACCCCGACGGGTTCGTCGGGCAAGTCGACCCGCAGCACGCTGTGTTCGCCCAAGGTCATGCCAGTGGTGCGCGCCCATTCGACACACACCGCCGCCACCAGCGCATTAGCGTCAATCGGCCCCATAGCCTGCACGTCGCTCGGGGCAACCTCCATCACATCGTCGACGATGCGTTTGAGGCGCTCGACGTTGTCGGTCACCATGCGCGTGAGCTGGCGCTGCGAGGCGGTGGTGGCGTCTTCGGCCATCAAGGCGTTGGCCTGCGAGATGGCCGCCAGCGGGTTGCGGATCTCGTGTGCAATGCCGGCCGACACCCGGCCCATGGCGGCGAGCTTTTCCTGCCGTGTGCGCGCCTGCATGCTGCGCACGTCTTCGAGAAACAGCACGCACAGCTCTTCGCTGGCCTGGGGCTCGCGCCGGCGGGTGAAACGCATGCGCACGCGCAGGGTGCGGGCCGGAGCCCCTTCAAAGTCGAGCAGCACGTCGCGCCCGGCCTCGGGCCAGGTGCCTTCGGCGAACGCGCGCTCCACCGATTTCACCAAGGTGCCCCAGGCTTCCACGCCTCGCAATTGAAACGGCGCTTCGCGGCACATGCCCTCGGGTGCGAGCAGGGCGCGCGCCGCCGGGTTGGCCGCACGCACACGGCCGCGGCGGTCAACCACGAGCACGCCTTCTTGCATCTCTTCAATCACCAGCCGGTTGAGCTGGGCCTGCTGGCGCGCCAGCTCGAGACTGCCCTTGGCCGTGAGCTCTTCGCGGGCCAGACGGCCGGCCAGTTCACCGGCCAACAAGGTGATGACGAAGAAGCCGCTGCCAGCCAGGCCGGCCTGGGTCATCAGCAAGGTGATGTCACCACCGGCCAGCACGCCCCAGGACGCGATCACCAGCAGGGCCAGCGCCACGATGGAGGCCGTGGCCAGGGCCATCAGGCGCGGTGTCAGAACACCTGCCATCAACACCGGTAACACCAGCAAAGCCACGTAGTTCAGGCTGGCCGCAGGCGACAGCAAATGCAGAGCGGTGAAGCAGACGATGTCGACGCCGATGGTGGCCAGAAACTGCGGGCTGTACAGGCGCGCCAGCACTTTGGGCGCGGCACCGCGCCGATAGCGCGGCAAAGCCCACATGGCCAAGGCCAATGCGGCGTAAGCCACGCTCACCATGATCACCGTCAACGAGGGACGCACGCCAAACACGCCGGCCACCACCACGGTGGCGATCAGGGCCACACCCAAGGCCGCACGCGCCGCGATGAAGGCGCTGTAGATGCGCTGAAACGCCGTCTGCCCCGAGCCGATGATGCGGCGTGCCTGGCGGGTCAGAAAGCGGGAGTCGGTCTCGGAGCCGCCTGCGGCCGCCCAGCCGCCGTCGTAGCGCGACTCATCTTCCGGCACACGCCCGTCGTCACGCAGCTGCGTGTCGCCATCCACACCCAGCGCACCGAACCAGGACTCGTCCGCCGAACGGGGGAGCAGCTGGGCGGCGGCACGGCGCCTGTCGGCGCCTCGCCGATCCTTGCCGCGCGCTGCCGTGGCCATCAATCCCCCCGGTTGCTCTCGAAAGCCGTGCGGTGTGCCTCACCGCAGAACACGCCGCCGCGCCCGGGCAAAGCCTCGCTGCGCGGCATGTGAACGCCGCACTGCAAGCAGGTCACCATTTCTTCTTGCTTGGGCGGGGTGGCCGGCTTTTGTGGCGGCTCGGCAGCCGAAGGCTTGCGCAGGCTGCGCATCAGCCACAACACCCCCAGCACCACCGCGATCAGGATCAGGTACTTCATCTCACGCCTTTCATGCCACCGGTCGCTGCAGCATCACTTCAAGAACGAAGCGTGAGCCCGCGTACGCCAGCAACAGCAACACCGCACCCGTATACAGGCCCCGGATCGCCCGACGACCACGCCAGCCCAGGGTTTGGCGCCCGGCCAGCAGCCCGGCGAACACCACCCAGGCCAGCACCGAAAACACCGACTTGTGGTCCCACCGCCAGGGGTTGGAAAACCACCAGCCCAGCAACAAGGTGGCCGACAACAAGGCAAAGCCCGCAGCCACAAACTGGAAGGTCAATCGCTCCAGGCGCAGCAAGGGCATGCCGGCCCCACCCTGTACGGCGAGCGACTTGAGCCGCAACTGCCGTTCAGCGTTGTCGAGCATCGCGGCGTGCAGCACCGCCGCGCCAAACAGCCCATATGACGCGATGCCGAGCGCCCAATGCAAAGGCGCCCAGTTCGACACCGCCTGCGGCCTGAAATCACCCGGGAAAGCGACCGCGAGCCCCACCGCCACCATACCCAGCGCCGCCAGCGTGCGGCGCACACCCGGCAGCGGCAGCCAGCGGCTTTCGACCGAGTAAACCGCCAGCACCAACCACAAGGTGGCCGACAGCGCGGGGGCAAAACCAAAGCGTGCACCGGGCAGCGGGCTGCCCACGCCGGCCATGTCGACCACGATGGCGACGGCATGCGCCAACCAGCCTGCAAACAGCGCGCGGCGCGGCCAGGGGCCGGCGGATTCTTCGCGCAAGACCACGGCAGTGGCGTAGGCCAGCAAAGCCAACACGCTCGGTACCCACAGCGCAAGCATGGCGGATGTGTTGGAGACCCCTTCAGGGCCCGACGATAAAATCATCGCCACAGTGTACTTTCGCGTGCTCGAGTTCTCGCGCACCGCCCTCCCCCTATGGCCTCAGCCCTCACCGACCGTTTGAGTCGCCTCGTCAAGACGATGCGCGGCCAGGCCCGCATCACCGAAAGCAACGTGCAAGACATGTTGCGAGAGGTGCGCATGGCCCTGCTCGAGGCCGACGTGGCCTTGCCGGTGGTGCGCGATTTCATCGCCCGCGTGAAAGAAAAGGCGCTGGGCGCGGAGGTGGTGGGCTCACTCTCACCGGGCCAGGCGCTGGTGGGCATCGTCAACCGCGAGCTCGCCGCGACCATGGGCGAAGGGGTGTCCGACATCAACCTCGTGGCGCAGCCCCCGGTGGTGATCTTGATGGCCGGCCTGCAAGGTGCCGGCAAGACCACCACCACCGCCAAGCTCGCCAAGCACCTGATCGACAAGCGCAAGAAGAAGGTGCTGACCGTCTCGGCCGACGTCTACCGCCCCGCCGCCATCGAGCAACTGAAGACGGTGACCAAGCAGGCCGGCGCGGAGTGGTTCCCGTCCACCGCCACCGACAAGCCAGTCGACATCGCCCACGCCGCGCTCGACTACGCCCGCAAACACTACTTCGACGTGCTGCTGGTCGACACGGCCGGCCGCCTGGCCATCGACGAAGCGCTGATGAAGGAGATCGCCGACCTGCATGCGGTGCTGAAGCCGGTGGAGACGCTCTTCGTCGTCGACGCCATGCAAGGCCAGGACGCAATCAACACCGCCAAGGCTTTCAAGGAAGCGCTGCCACTGACCGGCATCGTGCTCACCAAGACCGATGGCGACTCACGCGGTGGCGCCGCGCTCTCGGTGCGACAGATCACCGGTGCGCCGATCAAGTTCGCCGGCGTCAGCGAGAAGATCGATGGCCTGGAGGTCTTCGACGCGCAGCGCCACGCCGGCCGCGTGTTGGGCATGGGCGACATCGTGGCCCTGGTCGAAGAAGTGCAAAAAGGTGTTGACGTTGCCGCGGCACAAAAACTCGCCGACAAGCTGAAGTCGGGCGACAACTTCGACCTCAACGACTTCCTGTCGCAGATCAGCCAGATGAAGAAGATGGGTGGCCTGGCTGGCCTGATGGACAAACTGCCCTCACAAATGACGGCCAAAGCCGGCAACCTCGGCCAGGCCGACATGGACCGCGCCGAACGCGACGTGCGCCGCATGGAAGGCATCATCAACTCGATGACCCCGCTGGAGCGCCGCAAGCCCGAGCTGCTCAAGGCCACCCGCAAGCGCCGCATCGCCGCCGGCGCCGGTGTTCAGGTGCAAGAGGTCAACCGCCTGCTCAACCAGTTCGACCAGATGCAGGGAATGATGAAAAAGATGAAAGGCGGCGGCCTGATGAAGATGATGAAACGCATGGGCGGTATGAAAGGCTTGGGCGGGCCCGGCGGCATGCGCTGAAGTTCTGGGCGGGGCCGCAGTTGACCGACCCCCCTAAGAAGGCTATGGTCTGCGTCTGCAGAAACTGGTAGTAAAAAGACATGGAACTGCTGCTGATCGTTGGCGGGCTCGTCGTCGTTGCGGGCCTGGTATGGATGTGGTGGCGGCGACGCGCACCAAGCCAAGACACATCAAAACGTGGCAAGGTCAAGGGCGCTGAAGGGCTCGACACGTTGATGTCGTGGCACCCACAAGCCACACGCATCATGACCACCCCGGAGCGCAAGGCCTATGCCTCGCTGCGCGCCGGGCTACCCGAGCACATCATCCTGGCGCAGGTGCCGCTGGCCCGCTTCCTCAAGGTGCCCACACGCCACTCTTATTCAGAGTGGCTGCGCCGCGTGGGCGTGATGTGCGCCGACCTGGTGGTGTGCGACAGCGTCTCGCAGGTCATTGCGGTGGTCGACATCCGCGCCCCTGAAGCGCAAGAGAACGAACGCGCCAGACAACGTCATGCCCGCATGGACCGTGTGCTGAAGGCCGCCGAGATCCCGCTGCATGTGTGGCGCGAAGACGCGCTGCCCAATGCGGTGGGCGCGCGAAACGCCATCCTTGGCATGCCGGTCGACGCACCCGCTGGCGTCACCAGCGCTCAACCAGGCCGGGTGCCCGCCACAGCGATGGCGAGGGAGCCCGTGGCCGCAGTGGTCGAAGACGATGCTTCGGAGCAACGTGACCCACCGTCATCGACCTGGTTCGACGACCTCGACTCTGCCCGCGTACCGCTCGCGCCCACGCCCATGCCGCCGCGTGGCTCGGGCCCGTCGATCCGCTGACGCGCGGTTTCAGTTCAGCAGGGCTTGCGCGAACTCGCGCGCATTGAAGGTCTGAAGGTCTTCGAGCTTCTCGCCCACACCGATGAAATAAACCGGGATCGGCCGCTCGCGGGCGATGGCGGCCAGCACACCTCCCTTGGCCGTGCCATCGAGCTTGGTGACCACCAAGCCTGTCAGCTGCAGGGCGTCATCGAAGGCCTTCACCTGCGACAGCGCGTTCTGGCCGGTGTTGCCGTCGACCACCAGCAGCACTTCATGCGGTGCCCCGGCCTGGGCCTTGCCGATCACGCGCTTGATCTTCTTCAGCTCTTCCATCAAGTGGGTTTGCGTGGTGAGGCGCCCTGCGGTGTCGGCAATCACCACGTCGCAGCCACGTGACTGTCCGGCGACCACGGCATCGAAGCTGACGGCCGCCGGGTCCCCACTTTCCTGGCTGACGATCTCCACCGCCGGCCGCGCCGAGCCCGGGCGGTCGGCCC
>JACMKJ010000555.1 GCA_014380155.1 Rhizobacter sp.
CCGGCGTGGCCCGCAGCGCCTGGTTCCCCGACGTGTCGCTCACCGCGTCGGCCGGCTTCGCCTCCAGCGAGCTGAGCGATCTTTTCAAGTGGTCGGCGCGCGCCTGGGGCGTGGGCGCCCTGCTCTCGCTGCCGGTGTTCGACGGCGGGCGGCGCGAAGCCGGTGTGCAAAACGCCAACGCGCAGTGGGACGCCGCGGCGGCGAGCTACCGCGAGCAGGTGCTGGTGGCCTTTCGCGACGTTGAAGACCAGCTCTCGGCCCTGAGCCTGCTCGCCGACCAGGCCAACGCCCAAGCACAGGCGGTGGAGTGGGCGAGCCGCGCCACCGTGCTCTCGAACGCGCGCTACCGCAACGGCTACGTCAGCCAGCTGGAGCTGCTCGATGCACGCCGCAGCGAGCTCGCGAACCGGCGCCAGGCACTGCAGGTGCGGGCCGCGCAATACGAGGCCACGGTGGGCCTGATTCGCGCTCTGGGCGGCGGGTGGGAGGCGGCGGCACGCAGCGCGTCTTGACGGGAGCGGGCTGTCCGCAGCGCCGGGTGTGCATCCGCCCGGCTTGCCCGTGCGTACAGAAGGGGTCTGTTGCCACGCTATCGTGTGGCTCGCAACCCAACCCTTCATGCACCCCATCCCACACCGCTTTCCGAAAACAGCACTCGCCTGGCTGCTGTGCGCCATGGCCGGCAGCGCCAGCGCGCACGACACGTGGTTCGAGCGGCTGCCATCGGCCAAGCCGGGCGAGCTGAGGCTGGCGCTGGGCACGGGGAACCGTTTTCCGGTGCATGAGTTCGGCGTGGGCGCGGCATCCCTGCGCGCGAGCGGCTGCCGCGCCAACACTTTGAATGCCAGCGTGGGCCCGCTGAAGACCGTGCGCGAAACACCGACCGCGCTGATCGTTCGCGCCCAATCCGCAACCACCGCTGCGGTGACGTGCTGGGCACAGCAACAGCCCTTCGAGGTCGAGATTGCTCCGCCCATCGTCGAAACCTACTTCAAGGAAATCAACGCACCCCAGGCCCTGCGCACGGCCTGGGCCGAGATGCGCGCGCGCGGCATCACGTGGAAAGAGCGCTACAGCAAACACGCACGCATCGAGCTGCCAGGCCAGCGCGGGGGCTCGGCGCAACCCACCGGCATGGCCATGGACGTGCTGCTGCAAAGCGGCCTGCAGGCAGTGCGTGTGGGCGACGCCCTCGTGTTCCAGGTGCTGCGCGATGGTGAGCCCCTGCCCGGGCTGGCGGTCGAGTTGCACAGCAACCAAAGCCCCATCGGCTTCTGGAAACAGACCGACGCGCAAGGCCGGGTGAGCTTCGCGCCGCCGCTGGCCGGCCGGTGGGTGCTGCGCGGCACCGACCTGCGTTTGTCTACCACCGAGCCTGACACCTGGGAGAGCCGTTTCGTGACCCTCGCCTTCGAGGTGGCATCTCCCTAGACGCCACGGGCCCACGCGGTGCATGACATCATCCCGCCATGCTCAAGACCCTGAAAGACTTGTTCGACAGCCTGCGGCCGGCCGCCCCTGGCAGCGACCCGCAAACCAGCGAACACGCACTGCAACTCGCCACCGCCGTGATGCTGGCCGAGGTGATGCGCGCCGACACCACGTTTCACCCCGGCGAGCGCGAGGCCGTGCTGAGCGCGCTGCGCGACAAGTTCGCACTGTCTGACGACGAAGCCGCCCGCCTGACCGAGCTGGCCGTGAGCACCGCGCGGCAGGCGACCGACCTGTTCAGCTTCACCTCGCGCATCAACGATCATTTCGAGATGCCGCAAAAACTGATCATGGTCGAGCACATGTGGCGCGTGGCGTATGCCGACGGCCACCTGAGCGAACACGAGCGCCACGTGCTGTGGCGCATTGCCGACCTGCTGCACGTCCCGCAAGGTGCGTATGTCCACGCCCGCATGCGGGCACAACAAGCCTCGGGTGTCGCCTGAAGGCGCACACTCGCGCCCTGTCCTGAAACTTTTGAGCGACCCATGACGCAAGCCCCCTTCTTCCATGCCGATTCAGGCGCCGTGCGCTTCTGGGTGCCGATCGACGACAAGCTGGTCGGGTGCAGCATCAGCCGCGAAACGCTGCACCACCGCTTTCGGCCCGGTGTGCAAGGTGACGACCCGCTGGAGACCTTCAACACCTACTCCAGCGACATCATCGCGGCCGTCAAGCGGCGCGTGGCGCAAGGTTCGATCGAGCCAGTGATGCTGCGCGAATACGACCTGCGCCAGCCCGGCACAACCTGAGCCCGGCTCCATGCGTCAGCTCACACGTTGCGCCTTGGTGCTCGCGCTCAGTTTGACGGGCCACGTGGCGGCGGCCTCCGAGGCAGCCTGGTCGGCACTCAAGGATGGCAGCGTGGTGCTCTTTCGCCACGCCAACGCCCCCGGGGGTGGCGATCCGCCGGGCTTCAAGCTCGGTGACTGCAGCACGCAGCGCAACCTCGACGACAGCGGCCGCGCGCAAGCCCGGCGCATCGGCGAGCAGTTTCGCCAACGTGGCATCAAGGTCGGCGCCGTGCTCAGCTCGCAGTGGTGCCGCGCCCGAGAAACCGCCGAGCTCGCTTTCCCCGGCATGGCGCGCGACGACGCCAACTTCAACTCCTTTTTCGACGACCGTTCGAGCGAGCCCGCACAAACCGCCCAGGCCCTGGCCACACTCCGCCGCTGGCGCGGGCCGGGGGTGCTGGTGGTCACCACGCACCAGGTCAACATCTCGGCGCTGACCGGCGTCACACCGGTTTCTGGCGAAGGGGTTGTGGTTGCGCCCACACGCGACGGGGTCGAGGTGCTGGGGCGGCTGCCCCCCTGAGCCAGCGCATGCAAGCCGTCCCCGACCACTTCGAGCACCCGCAAGACGCGGCCGAGTTCAAGCGCCCGGCCCGCCCCGGCATCGAGCTGTACCGCGCGCGCATCGTGCACCACGCCTTCGACCCGCACACGCACGAAGCCTTCGGCCTGGGTGCGATCGAATCGGGCGTGGAGCGCTTTCGCTACCGCGGCGGTGACCACCTGGCGCCACCCGACACGCTGGTGTTGATGAACCCCGACGAGCTGCACACCGGCCGCGCCGAGACCGAACACGGTTGGCGCTACCGCATGCTCTACCTCGACGCCGATCTGCTGGCGCAGGTGACGGGAGAGCGTGGTTGGTACTTTGCACAACCGGCCGTGCACGAGGTGCGCACTGCGCGCCGCGTGGGCGGCTTGCTGGCCGCGATGTGGAGCGCGCCCGATGCCCTCGCCATCGACAGCGCCTTGGTCGACTTGCTGGAAATGTTGCGCCCCCACGCACGCACCGGCACCACACGATCGGCCTCGGCCACATCACCCACCATGCAGCCCGATGCGGCGCTGGCCCGCGCACATGCGCTGATCCAGGCGCGTTTTGCCGAGCCGCTGTCGCTGGAGCAACTGGCCCACGAAGCGGGCCTGAGCCCGTTCCACTTCTTGCGCCGTTTCAAGCAGCGCTATCACGTCACACCGCACCAGATGGTGATGGCGGTGCGCCTGTTTCGCGCCAAGCAGCAGCTCGCCGCCGGGGTGAGCCCCGCCCACGTGGCGGCCGACGTCGGCCTGGTCGACCAACCCCACCTCACGCGCCGTTTTGCCCGCATGTATGGCGTGACCCCGGCGCGCTACCAGGCGCAATTGCGTACAAGACCACTGCCACAAGCCTGAGCCACACTCGGCCGCATGACTGCTGGAATCTTCTTTGCCCTGGCCGCTGGCCTGATGTGGGGCCTGGTGTTCGTGGGCCCGCTGCTGCTGCCGGAGTACCCGGCCACGCTGCAATCGTTCGGGCGCTACCTGGCCTTCGGCTTGATCGCATTGCCGCTCGCGTGGTTCGACCGTGCACGCCTGCGCGAGCTGACCCGCGCCGACTGGCTGGAGGCGCTCAAGCTGGCGGCCGTGGGCAACGTCATCTACTACCTGTTTCTCGCCAGCGCCATCCAGCGCGCGGGCGGGCCGCTGCCCACCATGATCATCGGCACGCTGCCGGTGGTGATCGCCATCACCGCCAACTTGCGCACGGGCCCGCTGCGTGAAGCCAAGCTGCCGTGGGCGCGCATGCTGCCCTCGCTGGGTTTGATCGGCGCCGGCATCGCCCTCGTCAACCACGTCGAGATCACCCACCTGCGGCAAGACCCGACTGCCGACGTCGCGCGTTACGCGCTGGGCGCGGCGCTGGCGGTGGGCGCAGTGGTGTGCTGGACCTGGTACCCCATTCGCAACGCCGACTGGCTGCGTGCCCACCCCGACCGCAACCCGCGCAGCTGGGCCACCGCACAAGGCATTGCCACGCTGCCGCTTGCGCTGATCGGCTACGCCAGCGTGTGGCTGTGGAGCGCCCTCAGCGGCGACAGCTTCCCCATGCCCTTCGGCCCGCGCGTGGCCGACTTCCTGGTGTTGATGTTCGCCATCGGCCTCTTCGCATCGTGGCTGGGCACGGTCTGCTGGAACGAAGCCAGCCAGCGTGTGCCACCCGCGCTGGCCGGGCAGTTGATCGTGTTCGAGACGCTCGCCGCACTGAGCTACGCCTTCGTGCTGCGGCGCGAGTGGCCGCAGATCGAAACGCTCGCCGGCATCGCCTTGCTGATCGCCGGCGTGATGTGGGCGCTGCGCACACGGCCCGAGCCGCTGGCCGCCGAAGGCCACGCGTCCTAGCGGTGTGAGAAGATTTCCGTCTTCGCCACCACAAGGAATCTCATGGCTTTGCTGATCGCTGGCGCCGTTCTGGTTGTCATGGGTTTGTTCGCAGGCGCGCTGCTGGTCGCAGCACCGCTGGGCATCGCGGGTGCGTCGGGCGACTACACGCTCTGGCTGCTGTTCCCCTTGCTCAGCGTTGCGGGCTTTTCGCTGTTCGTCGTGGGGGCCAAGACAGCCCACATCCGCGGGCTGTCGTTGGTCTTGTCGTGCGCACTGCTGTTGCTGGCGGTGGTGTCCGCAGGCGGCCTGATGCTGCATGCCACCTCGATTCTTCGCAATGAGAGCAGCACCCTGTCGCTCTGGTACGTGATGGCCGTGGCAGGCGTCCTCGGCGGTGTGGGGGCAGCCTCACGCAGTGGCCAGCTTGACGCTGGCTGAGCCCGCCGCGCAGCCCCGGCTGCATGCCCTCGATGCCGTGCGGGCCGCAGCCTTGCTGCTAGGCATCGCCTTGCACGCCACGCTGTCGTTCATCCCCGAGCTGGACAACAAACTCTGGCCGGTGAGCGACACCCAGAAGAGCACGGCGCTCGCCATCCTGATGTTCCTCATCCACATCTTCCGGATGTCGGTGTTCTTTCTGGTGGCCGGGCTGCTGGCGCACATGCTGTTCCACCGCCTCGGGCTTGCCGCG
>JACMKJ010000556.1 GCA_014380155.1 Rhizobacter sp.
CACCTACATGGACGGCAAGACCGGTGCTGAAGAGCTGCTCGCCAAGGTCATCTCCGACCCGGCCTTGCTCAACAGCCTGGCCAGCGCCAAGAAGGCATCCGACGAACCCAAGGCCGAGTGATTCGCAACAGAGTCGCAAGAGTCACCTGAACTGAACTGACGGAGAACGAAGATGGCAGAAGCACAAGGTCAATCCTCCGCGCTCACCGGCGTTGAATTCCAGGGCGGCGATTTCGCCAGCCTGCTGAACAAGGAATTCAAGCCGAAGAGCGACGAAGCCAAATCCGCCGTTGAAGCTGCGGTGCTCACGCTGGCGCAACAGGCGCTCAGCAAGACCCAGCTGATTGGCAGCGACGTCGTCGCATCGATCGAAGCGATGATCGCCGAGCTCGACGAAAAGCTCAGCTCGCAGATCAACCAGATCATGCACCACGCCGATTTCCAACAGATCGAATCTGCCTGGCGTGGTCTGCATCACCTGGTCAACAACACCGAGACCGACGAGCAGCTGAAGATCCGCGTGATGAACATCAGCAAGGCCGAGCTGGGCAAGACGCTCAAGCGCTACAAAGGCACGGCCTGGGACCAGAGCCCGATCTTCAAGCGCGTCTACGAAGAAGAGTTCGGCCAGTTCGGCGGCGAGCCCTTCGGCTGCCTGGTCGGCGACTACTACTTCAACCACGGCCCGCAAGACGTGGAGCTGATGACCGAAATGGCCAAGGTGGCCGCCGCCGCTCACACCCCGTTCATCGCGGCAGCCGACCCAAGCCTCGCGCAAATGGGCTCGTGGCAAGAACTGGCCAACCCGCGCGACCTGACCAAGATCTTCACTACGCCTGAATATGCGTCGTGGCGCTCGCTGCGCGAGAGTGACGATGCCAAGTACATCGGCCTGGCGATGCCGCGCTTCCTGGCGCGCATTCCTTACGGCGCCAAGACCAACCCGGTCGAAGAGTTCAACTTCGAAGAAGACACCGCCAACGCCGACCACACCAAGTACACCTGGGCCAACTCGGCGTATGCGATGGCGGTCAACATCAACCGCTCGTTCAAACAATACGGCTGGTGCTCGCGCATTCGCGGCATCGAGTCGGGCGGTTCGGTCGAAGGCCTGCCCACGCACACCTTCCCCACCGATGACGGTGGCGTCGACATGAAGTGCCCGACCGAGATCGCCATCAGCGACCGGCGCGAAGCGGAACTCGCCAAGAACGGCTTCATGCCGCTGGTGCACCGCAAGAACAGCGACTTTGCCGCTTTCATCGGCGCACAGTCGCTGCAAAAGCCGGCCGAGTACGACGACCCGGATGCCACGGCCAACGCCAACCTGGCGGCGCGCCTGCCCTACCTCTTTGCAACCTGCCGTTTTGCGCACTACCTCAAGTGCATCGTGCGCGACAAGGTGGGCTCCTTCAAGGAGAAGGACGACATGGCCAAGTGGCTCAACAACTGGATCATGAATTACGTCGACGGAGACCCGGCCAACTCTTCCGAAACCACCAAGTCACAGAAGCCACTCGCGGCGGCTGAAGTGACTGTGGAAGAGATACCCGGCAACCCCGGCTACTACTCTTCAAAGTTTTTCCTGCGGCCCCACTACCAACTCGAAGGGCTCACGGTGTCTTTGCGTCTCGTCTCCAAACTGCCTTCTGCCAAGGCGGCATAACTAGATTTCCCAAGATCGATCGACAGGTTTCTTTGCCATTCAGCGTCATAACCAGCGCAGGCAACATTCTTCTCAAACCATTTAGGAGTTTTCAATCATGAGCGGCGATTTCCACATCAAGTTTGACGGCGTCGAAGGCGAAGCCACCCACAAGGACCACAAAGGAGAAATCGAACTCCTGTCGTGGAGCTGGGAAGTGAACCAGGCCTCGGGCGCCAACACCGGCGGCGGCTCGGGCCGCGGCAAGGCCGAGCCAGGCAACTTCGTGATCACCCACGTCTATGACAAGGCGTCTCCGGTGTTGGCCAAGCACTGCGCGGCCGGCAAACACTTCAAAGACGCCAAGGTCACCTGCCGCAAGGCGGGCGAGGGCCAGAAGGCTTTCCTCGTGATCACCATGAAGGAAGTGTTCGTCACCGGCGTTTCGCCGTCGGCCGGGTCCGAGGGAGCTATCGAGGAAGAAGTGCGCTGCTCCTACAAGGACATCGAGTTCGCCTACAAGGCCCAGGACGACAAGGGTGGCCTGGGTGGCGAAGTCAAGTTCGGCTGGAACACCTCGACCACCGAGACGCGTTAAGCGCTGGGGGGCTGGTTACGCGCCGGCCCCCGGCTCCGATCGTGGATTCCCGCCTTCGCGGGAATGACGGCCTAAGCCACACAAGGATTCAACATGCCTTCAGTCCTCCCCTCTTCAGGCGGCGGTGCCATCGACGTCTTCCTGAGCGTGCAAACCAAGCGCGCCGGCAAGCTCAAAGGCGAAAGCAGCGCGATCGACCACAAGGAAGAGATCGTCGTGCAAGGTTGGAGCTGGGGCCTGGCTGCCAGCTCGGCGCTCGGCTCGTCGCAAGCCACGGGCCGGCGCAGCTACAAGAACCTGGTGGTGACCAAGCGCATCGACTCGTCATCGACCTCGTTGATGAGCGTACTGGCCACCAACGACGAGGTGAAGGAGGCCAAGCTGTCCATGCGCAAGGCCGGTGAAGGCCAGCGCGACTACTTCACCATCAAGCTCTCCAACGCTCGCGTCATTTCTCTCGACATCGAGTGCGGTGAAAACGGCGACGCGATCGAGCGCATCAGCTTCGCTTTCAACAAAGTGCAGGTGGACTACGAACTGCAGCAGGCCACCGGCCAGCGCGGCGGAGGCACCAGCTTCCAAGACGAAATCATGACCGCCTGACGCCATGGCCACCCCTCAAGAGCTGTTGGCCGCCGGCGACCCGGCACAGGCCCTCGCGGCATTGCAAGCGCAGGTGCGCGAGAAGCCGGGCGACGCCAAGTTGCGTGTCTTCCTGTTTCAGCTGCTCAGCGTGCTGGGCACCTGGGAGCGCGCCATGGCGCAGCTCGACGTGTGTGGTGAGCTCGACCACGGCACGCTCGCGATGGTGCAAACCTACCGCGAAGCCATCAAGTGCGAGGCCGTGCGTGGCGCGGTGTTCGCAGGCAAGACCACACCGGTGGTCTTCGGCCAACCGTCTGCCTGGGTGGCCATGCTGATCGAAGCGTTGGGCCAGGAGGCACAGGGCAACCTCGCGCAGGCGCAGCACCTGCGCACCAACGCCTTCGAGCAGGCCCCCACGACGGCAGGCAGTCTCAACGGCGAAGCCTTCGACTGGATCGCCGACGCCGACTCGCGCCTCGGCCCCGTGCTCGAAGTGGTGCTCAACGGGCGCTACACCTGGGTGCCTTTCGATTCGCTCGCGGCCATCACCGTCGAAGCGCCCGAAGACCTGCGCGACATGGTGTGGACCCCCGTGCATCTGACCTTCAGCAACGGCGGCGATTCGGTCGCCCTCGTTCCGACCTGCTACCCCGGTACACGCGAACAACCCAATGGTGTGCTCAAGCTCGCACGCGCCACCGAGTGGGTTGAGCTGGGCCCCGACCAATACGCAGGGCTGGGCCAGCGCATCCTGTCGACCAGCAGCGCCGAGATGGGTTTGATGGAAGCGCGTGAGATCAAACTGACACCCGCCACATGAATCTGCGTGATCGGCTGCAGCCTGCACTGCTGGATCGGTTGACCGACTTCAACCCGCAGTCGCAGGTCGAGGCTGACGACACCCGCATGATGAACAAGTCGCAGATCCGCGAAGCGGTGCTTAGAGACCTTTCCTGGCTGCTCAACTCGGTGCAACCCTTGAGCAAGGCCACTGCGGCCCAGTACCCGCAGGCGGCCGACTCGGTGCTCAACTACGGGCTGCCCGCCATGTCGGGCCAGCTTGCCTCGCGCATCGACGTGGGCCTGCTCGAGCGCACCATCAAACAAGCCATCCTGCGCTTCGAGCCTCGTGTGATGGAAGACTCGCTCGAAGTGAAGGCGCTCGAAGCCTCCAGCGTGCTCGACACGCACAACGTGATCGAGTTCGAGATCCACGGTTTCATGTGGGCCCAGCCGGTGCCGCTCGAATTGTTGTTGCGCACGCAGGTCGACCTCGAAGCCGGCCAGGTGGAAGTGCGCGACGTGGGCAGCAGTGGCCCCTCGCGGCGTAAATCATGAACCCCCACACTCACTTCGTTCGTTGCCCCCCGAGAGGGCGTTCAGCGCTCTTCGGGCGGCCTGGCGGGCGCTGAAGCTGATGGACCCGAACCTCCTTCGCCACTACAACGACGAGCTGACCCACCTGCGCGAGGTGGGCGCCGAGTTTGCCGCCGAGTTCCCGAAGATCGCTGCGCGCCTGTCGCTCGAAGGGCTGGAGGTCTCCGACCCCTACGTCGAGCGCCTGCTCGAAGGCTTCGCTTTCCTGGCCGCGCGCATCCAGCTCAAGATCGACTCCGAACACCCGCGCTTCGTGCAGCATCTGCTGGAGACGGTGTACCCGGGCTTCTTGTCACCGGTGCCGTCGATGATGATCGCGCGCATGCGGCCCGACCCGCTCGACCCCAACCTCGCGCGTGGCTTCACCCTCAAGCGCGGCAACTCGCTGACCAGCGAGCTGGTGCGCGGGCAAAACACCCGCTGCGAGTTCCGCACCGCTCACGAGGTGACGCTGTGGCCGATCGAGATCGAATCGGTGCAGTACTTCAGCCACGCCCCCGACCTGCCCCTGGCACACCTGCCGGTGGCGCGCCAGCTGCGCGGCGGTTTGCGCATCAAGCTCAAGCTGCACGGCGGGCTCAAGTTCAAGCAGCTGAAGCTCGACAAGCTGCCTCTGTTCATCTCGGCCCCCGACGACGTGGCCTTCCGCCTGCACGAGCTGGTGCTCGGCAACACGGTCGGCACGTGGGTGGCGGGCCCGGCCGGCCGCAGCACGGCCTCTGGCTTTGCCGATGCCGACTCCGTCAAGCCCATGGGCTACGAAGACAACGAGGCCTTGCTGCCCGAAACCCTGCGCGGTTTCAGCGGACACCGCCTGCTGCAAGAGCTGGCGGCCATGCCGCAGCGGTTTCTGTTTTTCGAGATCAACGACCTGGCTCGCCGCCTGGCCACCCTGGATGGCGCCGAGGCCGAGATCGTTGTGCTGTTTTCGCGCGGGGAGGCCGCCCTTGAATCGCTGGTGGACGCCGGCAGCCTCGCGCTTTTCTGTACTCCTGCGGTCAACCTGTTCCCGAAGCGGCTCGATCGCATCCAACTCGCCACATCCGGCACGGGGGGCTGGGAGCACCACGTGGTGCCCGATCGCACCCGGCCGATGGACTATGAGATCCACACGATGGAGTCGGTGACGGGTTATGGCGTGGCGCAAGTGGCCGAGCAGAGTTTCATGCCGTTGTACGCGAGCTTTCACGACGCGGCACGCAGCCACGGCGCCTACTACACGGTGCGCCGCGAGCCGCGCATGCTGTCTTCGCGCCAGCGGCTCGATGGGCCTCGTTCGGCCTATGTCGGCCAAGAGGTCTTCCTGTCGCTGGTCGACCCGCAGAACGCGCCCTACCGAGAAGACATTCGCCAGCTGTCGGTCACTGCCCTGGTGACCAACCGCGACCTGCCCACACTCCTGCCGGGCAACTCGACCACCTGGGTGCTCGACTCCGCCGGGCCGGCAGGCCGCATCGAAACCCTGCGCGGTCCTACCCGCCCTGTGCAGCGCCTGGCGCGCGGTGATGTGGGCTGGTCGATGGTGAGCCTGCTCACGCTCAACTACCTGAGCATCGCCGGTGAAGACCCTAAACGTGCTGCTGCTGCCTTGCGCACCCTGCTGGCACTGCACGGCCCCGAGCAAGACGTGGCCTGGGCCAAGCAGATCGAGAGCATCCAGTGGCTGGAGGCCAAGTCGGTGGTGAGGCGTTTGCCGTTCCCCGGACCGCTCACCTTTGGTTGCGGTGTCGAGGTGACTGCGCTCGTCGATGAACTGGGTTTCCAGGGTTCGAGTGCCTTCTTGCTCGGCCAGGTGCTGGATCGATTTTTTGCCCGCCACGCCGCTGCCAACAGTTTTTGCGAAACCGTGCTGCGCTCGGCCTCACGCGGCGAGATCATGCGCAACCGCCCGCGCATCGGCACTCACGCGGTGTTATGAGCGCCGACCCCCGCCAGCTCCACGAGCGCCGCGCGCGTCTGTTTCAGAGCCTCGCGGCCGAGCCCTGGGCGCATGACTTTTTTGCCGTGCTGCGGCAGATCGAGTCACTCGCCCCCAACTCACCCCGCCTGGGTCGTGCCTTGCGCCCAAGCGCCGAACCCATCCGCCTGGGCCAAGACCCCGAGCTCGATTTCGCGCCCGCCGCGCTGATGTCGTTCAAGGTCGACAGCCACAAACCGCCGCGTCTGGGCGCTCGCTTCTTCGGCCTCTTCGGCCCGATGGGCCCGCTGCCGCTGCACATCACCGAGTACGCCCGCGACCGGATGCGCAACCACGCCGACGCGACCTTCGTGCGGTTTGCCGATGTGTTTCACCACCGAGCGCTGTTGCTCTTTTACCGCGCCTGGGCACAAAGCCAGCCCGCCGTTCAGGCCGATCGGCCGAACGACGACCAGTTCGCCAAGTGGGTCAGCGCCTTGTTCGGCCAGGCGCCAGCGTCGCTGCGCCAAGCCGATGCCGTGCCCGATGCCGCCAAACGTTATGCAGCGAGTCATCTCGCGCGGCCCACGCGCAACCCGGAGTCCATCGCCAAGGTGCTGCGCCAGTACTTCGACGTGCCCATCCGCGTCGAGCCCTATGTCGGCCACTGGATGCCGCTGCGGGCCGTTGACCGCAGCCGCCTCGGCCGCCCGG
>JACMKJ010000557.1 GCA_014380155.1 Rhizobacter sp.
CTGGCGCGCACGCTGGCCGGCCGTGATGAGGCGGCCACGGGCACCGTGCGCATCACCACCAGCCGGGTGGCGGCCAGCTACCTGCTGCCACCGGTGCTGGCGGCGCTGGGCGCGGCCGAGCCGGGGATCCAGGTGGAGCTGGTGGTTTCTGACGAGATCAACAACCTGTTGCGGCGTGAGGCCGACATCGCGGTGCGCCTGGTGCGGCCCGCACAGGACTCGTTGGTGGCCAAGAAGCTGGCCGACTTGCCCATCACGGCCTGTGCCCACCAGCACTACCTGCAACGTGCCGGCACGCCGCTGCAGCCCGCCGACCTGATGCGCCACCGCCTGATCGGCTTTGACCGCGACGAGTCGCTGATTCGCGGCTTTGCGCAGTTTGGCGTGCCGTTCACGCGCGAGCACTTTGCGCTGCGCACCGACGACCTGCTGGCCTACGGCCGGATGGTGGCGTGCGGCGCGGGCATCGGCTTCCTCACCCGCTACACCCTGGCCTACCTGCCGGGCGTGGTGCCCGTGCTGCCAAAGCTGGAGATCCCGCCGCTGCCGTGCTGGCTGGCGGTGCACCGTGAAGTCCACGGCAACCGGCTGGTGCGGCGGGTGTTCGACTTCCTGGCCGAGGCCTTGCCCAAGGCCTTGGCCGACGGCATGCCTTAGCGCTTCAGGTGCGCTTGAACTGCATGGCCTTGATTTCGAGAAAATCTTCCAGGCCGTACTTGCAGAACTCACGCCCGTTGCCTGACTGCTAGTAGCCACCGAACGGGGCCTGCATGTTGAAGCCGCCGCCGTTGATGTCGACCATGCCGGTGCGCACGGCGTCGGCTTCATCGGTGTACGTGATGATCGACAGCACCGGGCCGAACACCTCTTCTTGCGCCAGGCGTGAATCAGACTTCACGCGGCCGCACACGGTGGGCTTCACGTAGAAGCCCTTGCCGTCCAGGCCCTCCTCACCGACCACGGTGCCGCGGCCGGCACGCCGGCGGCGTGAATCACTTTGGTGGAGTGGCCGGCCTGCTCTTCCCAATGAAAGGTCTCGATCAGCTTGGTGTAGTACTTGAATACCGCGATCGGCGAGCCCGCCTGGATCGGCAGCGACTGCTTGATCGGCATGCCCATTTCCGCGGTGATGGTCTGGCGATCTCGTCGGCGCGCGCTTTCAGGCCTTCGTGGATCTTCATCAGGTAGGCGCCGCGCTCGGCGTGCGACAGCGCAGCCCAGGGTTCGAGCGCTGCCTTGGCAGCCGCCACTGCGCGGTTCACGTCATCGGCATTGCCGCGCACCACGCTGGCGATGGCGTCGTTTTTAGGCTGGAAGCCTCAAAGCCTGCAGCCATGGCCCCAGCACCGCGAACACTTGGGCCTGTTCGGGCTCGTTGAAGATCTCGTGAAAGAGCGGGCCGAACTCATGCGTCGTCAGCATCGACTTGGGTGCGGCTGCCCCAAACTCGCGGCTGCCGCGTGGCGCCACGCAGCGGTCGCTGCCGGCAAACATGAGCAGCGTAGGCACGGCCCATTGGGCGGCACGCTGGCGCGACAACTCCCCGCCATCCAATATGAAGCGCGCCAGCCGGGGCGTGATGCGGTCGTGCACCAGCGGGTCGGCCAGGTAGGCAGCCACCACCTTGGGGTCGCGCGAGATCCACTCGGGTTTCAGGCCGTTGTTGACGGCCACGTCGGGCGCCAGTGTGCCGGCCACCGCCAGCAGCAGCTTCTGCACGCCGGTGGTGTCGGCCGCGAGTGCGGGTGACGACAGCACCAGCGCGTCAACGGCGCGGC
>JACMKJ010000055.1 GCA_014380155.1 Rhizobacter sp.
GAGACCGGCAAAGGGCAACATCTTGGTGATGCCACCCATGTCTGTCTTGTGAACGGAGGTCGCACCACGCAGGTGGCGCTTGGTCTTCGTCGACTTCTTCGTCAGGATGTGGCGCTTGAACGCTTGACCGCGTTTGACGGTGCCACCAGGACGCACGCGAAAGCGCTTCTTGGCGCTGCTCTTGGTCTTCATTTTGGGCATGAACTGCTCCTTTTAAATTGCTCCTGCAGGCGCCCGCAAAACAACTTGCGGTCTTGTGAGCCTGCAGAGGCTTCTTGCAACACCCTGGCGACCAAACCAGGGCGCTGAATTCTTTACATCACACGCTTCAATCTCAGCTGCGCTTCTTCGGGCCCAGCACCATGATCATCTGGCGCCCTTCCAGCTTGGGCATGTTCTCGACCACCGCGCAATCTGCCAAGTCGTCGCGAATACGCTCCAACAAGCGCATGCCGATGTCCTGGTGGGTGATCTCTCGGCCGCGGTAGCGCAGCGTGACCTTCCCCTTGTCGCCATCTTCTTCAATGAACCGGCGCAAATTGCGCATCTTGATCTGGTAGTCGCCTTCGTCCGTGCCCGGGCGGAATTTGACTTCCTTGATTTCGATGACCTTCTGCTTCGACTTCGCTTCCGCAGCGCGCTTTTGCTCCTGGTACTTGAACTTGCCGTAGTCCATCAGGCGGCACACAGGCGGGTCGGCCTGGGCTGCGATCTCGACCAAGTCAACATCCAGTTCACCCGCCATGCGCAAGGCTTCTTGCGTGGAGACGATACCCAGCGGTTCGTTCTCTACACCATTGAGCCGGACTTCCGGCGCCATGATCTCGCGGTTGAGGCGGTGCTTGCGCTCCACATTGGGAGTACGGCGGTCAGCAAAAGTAGCGATAGTTCAAATCCTTCAGCGGACTCCAAGGCAAGGGAATCCAAAAACAATCAGACGCGTGCCCGGAGGTCAGACCCGATTGGCAATGTCACTGGCGATCTTCGATTGGAAGTCGGCGAGGGACATCACTCCGAGGTCTTGGTTGCCACGAGCGCGCACGGCAACGGCTCCGTTTGCCTTCTCCTTGTCGCCCACGACCAGGAGGAACGGAACCTTTTGCATGGAATGCTCGCGGATTTTACGAGTAATTTTCTCGTTGCGCAAATCGCATTCGACTCTAAGCCCTTGTTTTTGAAGCGTTTTCGCTACTTCCTGGGCGTAAGCGGCTTGGTCGTCGGTGATATTCATCACCACCGCCTGCACCGGGGCGAGCCAAGCGGGCAGCGCGCCGGCATGCTGCTCGACCAGGATGCCGATGAAACGCTCCAGGCTGCCGACGATGGCGCGGTGCAGCATGAGGGGCGTGCGGCGCTCGCCGGTTTCGTCCACGTACTCGGCGCCCAGGCGCTCGGGCATGTTGGGGTCGACCTGGATCGTGCCGCACTGCCATTGCCGGCCGAGCGCGTCTTTGAGGGTGTATTCGACCTTGGGGCCGTAGAAGGCGCCCTCGCCGGCTGCGATCTCGAACTCGCAACCTGAGCGGCGCAGGCTTTCCATCAGTGCGTTTTCGGCCTTGTCCCAGGCTTCGTCGCTGCCGATGCGCGCTTCCGGGCGCGTGGCCACCTTGTAGATGATGTCGGTGAAGCCGAAATCCTTGTAGACCTTTTGCAGCAGCGCCGTGAAGTCGGCGCACTCCTGAAGGATCTGGCCTTCGGTGCAGAAGATGTGGCCGTCGTCCTGCGTGAACCCGCGCACCCGCATGATGCCGTGCAGCCCGCCGGTGGGCTCGTTGCGGTGGCACTGGCCAAACTCGCCAAAGCGCAGCGGCAGCTCACGGTAGCTCTTGATGCCCTGCTTGAAGATCAGGATGTGGCCGGGGCAGTTCATCGGCTTGAGCGCGTAGTCGCGCTTCTCCGACTCGGTCGTGAACATGTTGTCGCGGTACTTGCCCCAGTGGCCCGTCTTCTCCCACAACGACTGGTCGAGGATCTGCGGGCCCTTCACTTCCTTGTAGCCGTTGTCGCGGTAGACACGGCGCATGTATTGCTCGACCTCCTGCCACACCGACCAGCCCTTGGGGTGCCAGAACACGGTGCCAGGTGAGTGCTCGTCGATGTGGAAGAGATCCAGCTCGCGGCCGAGCTTGCGGTGGTCGCGCTTCTCGGCTTCTTCGAGCATGTGAAGGTATTGCGCCAACTCTTCCTTGCTGGCCCACGCCGTGCCATAGATGCGCTGCAGCATTTCGTTGCGGTGGTCGCCGCGCCAATAGGCGCCGGCCACCTTCATCAACTTGAAGTGCTTGAGCTTGCCCGTGCTCGGGACGTGTGGGCCGCGGCAGAGGTCTTCGAATTGGCCTTCGCGGTACAGCGACACGTCTTCATTTGCCGGGATGCTGGCAATGATCTCGGCTTTGTAGTGCTCGCCCAGGCTCTTGAAATAAGCCACGGCCTCGTCGCGCGGTAGCACGCGGCGCTCGACACGTTCGTCCTTCTTGGCCAGCTCGCCCATCTTGATTTCGATGGCTATCAAGTCTTCGGGCGTGAAGGGGCGCTTGTATGAGAAGTCGTAGAAGAAGCCGTTCTCGATCACGGGGCCGATGGTGACCTGGGCTTCCGGGAACAGCTCCTTCACCGCATACGCCAACAAGTGAGCCGTGGAGTGACGAATAACCTCGAGCCCAGCGGCGTCTTTGTCGGTGATGATGGCCAGAGGCGTGTCTTGTTCGATGCGATAGCTGGTGTCGACCACCTTGGCGTCGGCGCCCTGCCCCACCCGGCCGGCCAGCGCAGCCTTGGCCAGGCCGGTGCCGATCGATGCGGCCACTTCGGCCACCGTGACCGGGCGATCAAACTGTCGCTTGGAACCGTCGGGCAACTGAACTGAAATCATGATGAAAAACTCCAGAAACAAAAAAGCGCGGGGATGAGCCGCGCTTTTGAGAGATGACGAGAAAAGACGTGACGGAGCCGCGGCCGACTAAAGCTGTACCTGCCTGGTCGTAGTTCGCGGTGTCATAACCATGGTGCCCTTCTCGCTCTTGCTCGTTAGGAAGCCCTGAATTGTAGAACAGGCTCAGCCGCGTGCGGTGTACTCTGAGAAGATGCCAAGCTCGACATGACGCTTCGCGTCGTGCAGACCCCCTGCGGCCAAGGCGCCCAGCACCTGCGGCGGTGCGATGCAGGTGGCAATGGTGTCCCAGTAGTAGCGCCACAGCATCGGCGTGGCCGGGGCCTTCGATACAAAACGCGCCACCAGCGGCACGGCGCCGCGCATGTAGGCCTTCAACAAAAGCGTGGCCCAGCGGCTCTGCGGTCGGGTGATCTCAAGGATCAGCAAACGACCACCCGGTTTGAGCACCCGGCGGAACTCGGTACAGGCTGCCGAAAAATCGGCAATGTGGCGCAGGGCATAGCCCATCACCAGAAAGTCGACCGACGCGTCGGGCACGGGGATCGACTCTGCGCGGCCCAGGCGGCACTCAACGCTGGCGGGTAGCGTGGCCTGCGCCATCATCCCCGGGCTGGGATCCACACCGATGAGGCGGGTGGGCTCTTTCGTGATGTTCAGAATTTCTTGCGAGACCAGGCCCGTGCCCATGCCCACGTCCACCACCTGCATGCCCGACTTCAGGCCGGCGCGCTCCAAGGCGACACGACGGTAATTGGAGCCGGTACCCAGGCCGAGGATGCGTTCGAGCCGGTTGTAATCGACCGCGGTGTCGTCGAAGGTCTTGCGCAGAAAGCTCTCACGCGCCTCAAGATCGTTGCTGGCGTAATAGCCTGGCAAAGGCTGGTGCGGCAATCGAACAGTGGCTTCGCCGTCGGGGCTTGCGGGGGTCTGGGGCATGCATGTGAACTCGGTTGGGAGACGGCCGCGCTGTGGAAACAGAGCGGCCCGGCTTGCCCGATGGTAGCGGCTCGCCGGACGAGCCCCGCCACACCATCAGGCTTTCTCTTCTTCGCCCAACCAGCGGTAGAGCACCCCGCCCATCACGGCGCCGATGATGGGTGCCACCCAGAACAGCCACAGCTGCGACAACGCCCAGTCGCCGACGATCAGCGCCGGGCCGGTGCTGCGCGCCGGGTTCACCGAGGTGTTGGTCACGGGGATGCTGATGAGGTGGATCAGCGTGAGCGTGAGGCCGATGGCAATCGGCGCGAAGCCGGCCGGTGCACGTTTGTCGGTCGAGCCCATGATGATGAGCAGGAAGAACGCGGTGAGCACCACTTCGGCCACAAACGCAGCGGCCAGCGAATAACCGCCGGGTGAATGGGCCTCATAACCGTTGGAGGCCAAACCACCTGCGAGGCTGAAGCCGGCCTTGCCGCTGGCGATGAAATACAGCACCGCAGCCGCAGCCACCGCTCCGATCACCTGGGCAATGATGTACGCCGGCAGATCGCCGGCCTTGAAACGCCCACCCGCCACCAGACCAATGGAGACCGCCGGGTTGAGGTGGCAACCCGAGATGTGGCCGATGGTGTACGCCATGGTCAGCACGGTCAGACCGAAGGCAAACGACACGCCGAGCAGGCCGATGCCCACGTTGGGAAATGCAGCGGCCAACACGGCACTGCCGCAGCCACCCAGTACCAGCCAGAAGGTGCCCAGCAACTCAGCCGCGGCGCGTTTGGTCAGATTCATACCCTCTTCTCCTTGTTGTTGAGGGCGCTATTGATCCATGCCCGAATCAAGGCGTCAAGCCGTCAGAGCGGCTGTGCGTGCACGGGCTGACCGCCGCTTGCAAGCGCAGCGAACTCGTCGCGCAGCCGCTCGCTTTCGGCCACGGCACGTGACCATGCGGCCACGCGTGCAGGGATGTTTTTGTCGTAGCGCTTGAAGTCGTTGCGGTCGGGCAGCTTGGCGTTGGGCAGTGTTGCGATCCACTCGACGGTGGGCGACACCACCACCACGTTGTCGAGGTGCGCGCTCGCACGGTGGCGGTGCTTCAAGGCCTTGTCGAGCCAACCGGGGATGACGGTTTTTTGAAAGTGCGGGTACAGCACCAAGCCCTCGTTCATCGAGGCGTAGTTCAGGTGCAGGTGGTAGTCGGTGATGCCCCCGTCCCAATAGGCGCCATGGGGCGCACCAGGGATGTCGTGCACGGCGTCGAGCCAGAACGGGATCGAGCAGCTCGCGAGGATGCTCGGCTGCAGGTTCGCCGCGCTCAGCTTCACCGCGTGCGTGCGGTAGTCGTGTGTGTGCAGCGGGAGCGATTCGCGAGGGTCGGAGAAGACCACCCGCTCCAGCCAGGCGCCCATGGCCTTGCGGCTCACCACGTTGGTGGCAAATGCACCCAGGTAGCCCAGCGGCGTGGTGAGCTTCGACAAGCGCCGCCCTTCGCGCTTGAGCACATGCCGCCCACGGCTGGTGAACACATGCAGGCGAAAACGCGGGTGATTCAGTACCTCGGCCTCGCGGCCAGCGAAGTGCTCGCTGAGCTTGGCGCCAAACACCTCGCTCACGTGCGTGGGCGTGGGCGGCTTGCCGTGCTTGTGTTCGTACTCCTGGCGGATGTAGTCGTCGGCCATGCGGGCGAAGGCCCGCTCCGGGTCGCCCAGGCAGGCGGTGGCCATGCGCCAGGCACCGATGGAGGCCCCGATCAGGTGCACGGGGTGCGCGGCCGCATTGAGCCACTGGCCGAAGATGTACCGGTCGAGCGGGCTCAACACCAAGCCTTTGGGGCCACCGGCCGCGCCCGGAATGGCCCGCACATCCTGCGGGCGCAGGCCTTGCTCGCGCAGTCGCTCCAGTGCGCGCGGGCCGGCGTGAACCTGCAGGGCTTTCATGGGAACGAGCCGGGTCAGCGCTTGGTTTGCAGCTTGGCAAAGGCCGCGGCCATGGCGGATGAACCTTGTGGCTGGGCTTGCGCGGGAGCACGCGCCGGCCCGCCAGAGCGCTCGCCACGCGCGGGCGGGCGATAGCTGTTGTCGCCCCGCTCACTCCGAGGCGCCACCGCGGCATCGAGCTTCATGGTGAGCGAAATGCGCTTGCGCGCCATGTCGACCTCGAGCACCTTCACCTTGACGATGTCGCCGGTCTTCACAACCTCGCGTGCATCGGTGACGAACTTGTTGCTGAGCTGGCTCACATGCACCAGGCCGTCTTGGTGAACACCCAGGTCGATGAAGGCGCCGAACTGGGCCACGTTGCTGACAGTGCCTTCGAGCGTCATGCCCGGTTGCAAGTCTTTGAGGTCTTCGACACCGTCATTGAAACGCGCGACCTTGAAGTCGGGGCGCGGGTCGCGGCCCGGTTTTTCAAGCTCGGCAAAGATGTCTTTCACCGTGATGGCACCGAATTTCTCGTCGGCGAACGCATCGGGCTTGAGCGCGCGCAGCACGTCGCTGCGGCCCATCACCTCGGCGGCAGGCTTGTCCACGGCCTTCAGGATCTTCTCGACCACCGGGTAGGTTTCGGGGTGCACACCCGATTGGTCGAGCGGGTTGTCGCCGTTGCGAATGCGCAAGAAACCCGCGCTCTGCTCAAAGGTCTTGGCGCCCAGGCCGCCCACGTCGAGCAGCTGCTGCCGGTTGCGGAAGGCACCGTTGGCATCGCGCCAGCGCACGATGCTGCTGGCCACCGCGGTGCTCAGACCCGACACGCGCGCCAGCAGCGGCGCCGAGGCGGTGTTCAAGTCGACACCGACCGAGTTCACGCAGTCTTCGATCACCACGTCGAGGCTCTTGGCCAGCTCGCTCTGGTTGACGTCGTGCTGGTACTGGCCCACGCCAATGCTCTTGGGGTCGATCTTCACCAGCTCGGCCAGCGGGTCTTGCAGGCGGCGCGCGATGCTCACAGCGCCGCGCAGGCTCACGTCAAGCTCGGGCAACTCCTTGCTCGCAAA
>JACMKJ010000558.1 GCA_014380155.1 Rhizobacter sp.
CTGCCCAAGAGCTATTCGGTGGTGGCGTATGGCTACAACTACACCGACACCTACATCGACAGTTTTGAGGTGGATGGTGCGGGGGGTGGGAATTTGGAGGTCAGTACGCCCACGGCTCCCGGCGGCGGGCACACATGCTGTGCGCTCGTGACATCAGGCCTTCCGCTGGGCACCGAGTTCACGATCAAGTGGTCCCGCAACCGCAAGCGTTGGTGTGAGCAGACAGTGAAGTTGGTCAAGCCGGTGCCGAAAGAGCCTCGGTATTTCGAGGTGCATTTCTACCCGGATGGACACATCGAAGTGGATGTGACGCAACAAGCCTCACCGCCTCGGCTGAAGCTGGAGCGTGTCAGCTATGCGCGACGCCACGAATCCGGCAACGTGAACAACGACGAAAAACTCTCCAGGTGCAAAGATGCCTACTGAACCGTCTGTGAGCTGCCCCGCCTACCAACAAGCCTCGGCCGCCGCTGATCTGGCGTTGCTGCACCTGCCTGCGATGGAGCCTCTGAAGGCACCGCCGACCCGCCCGCGCACACCCATGAAGGATGCGAACGCGGCCAGGCGAGACCCACCACCGATGTCGTGCCAGCAGACGCTGACGCTCAGTTTTTTCTTCGACGGCACCGGCAACAACGTCGATGCCGATGTGGGTACGTGGGAGCACAGCAATGTGGCGCGCTTGTACCGCTCGCACAAGCTCGATGATTCCGACCGAGGCCTGTATTCGTTCTACCTCCCTGGAATCGGCACCTACTTCAAAGACCGCGAGGTCGATGACCCGGGCGGCACCTGGACAGGGAGGGGTTTTGGCGCACTGGGCGATGCGCGCCTGAAATGGGCGGCGGCGCGGCTGGACGAGAAAGTCAAGGAAGCCGCAGCCCGAGCGCAGAACCCCACCAACAAGATTTGCTGGATCAAGGTGTCGGCCTTCGGTTTCTCTCGCGGGGCGGCGTTGGCGCGCGCCTTTTGCAGAGACCTGCAAAAGCTCTGCACTGCCGACGCTGCGAGCAGCACCGGCTGGCACCTCAATGCCGGCGGTTACCCGATCGAGATCAGCTTCCTCGGCCTGTGGGACACGGTGGCCTCTGCGGGGCTACCCCCCAGCGCCAACAACCTGGGCCGCAACCGTTGGGTGAGGGCGCTGGGTTGGATGGCGTCCACAGCCCACATGCTGGTGCAACCTTCCGTGCTGAAAGGCTTGGCCTTTGGCGAACCCGGCGCAGACCCGGCACCCGGTTGGCTCGATGGGCATGCAGGCTGGGCCAAGGGCATGGCCATCGGCGGCCTAGTCAAGCGATGCGTGCACATGGTGGCGGCGCACGAAATCCGCAACTCGTTTGCGTCAGACAGCGTGCTGTACGAAAGCAACCCCGGTCTGTTTGCTCTGCCCCCCAACACCGTCGAGTTCGTCCACCCCGGTGTGCACTCCGATGTGGGCGGTGGCTACCGACCGGGTGAAGGAGGTTGCCGCCCCGAAAAGGGGGCGCAACTCAGTCTCATCCCGTTGCGGGCGATGCACGAATTCGCCTTGCAGGCTGAAGTCCCGCTCAGGTCGCTGCCGAGCATGGAAGACGAAGCGCAGAAAGAAGACTTCGCCGTAGACGGCGAGACGGCCAAGCAATACGCCAAGACGCTGGATTTGTGGCATCACTACCTCAAACACCGTGCCTCCTACAACCTGCCAGCCGCGCGCACCGGCCTGGGTGGTGAGATGGTGCGGCACATGCGCGCCTATTACGCATGGCGCTTCCGGGCGATCCGCATGAACCAGGAGGCCAAACGTTCGTGGCGCTCCACGCCCCAGCAATTGCAGGTCGAGGAGCACGAGCGCGAGTTCGCGAAACACCGTCAGCAGGTGGACAAGGAACTGGCCCAGGCTGCAAGGGATTTGTCAGAGGCGCAGCAGCACCAAGAGATCAAGCGCATGCAACTCGAGGGGGCGCAACTCACAGCGCAGCGCTTGGGCACGCCGGTGAAGGCGGCCACGGTGCAGCAGTACGAGCAGGCCAAACGCACGACCGAACAGAAACAAATCCTGTTTGATCGACAGCGCGCCCGCGAAACCACGGCGGCCAACGACAGCAGCCTCAATGCGTCGATCTCAAAGTACGACGAGATGCTTTACGAAGACGCGAAGCAGATCGTCAAATGGATGGACGGGGACCGCAAGCTCAAGCTGCGGCCTCACTACCACGCGCTGGTCGAGGCCTACCTTGATGAATTCAAGCGAAACAACGGCCTGACCGACCCCAAGGTGATCGCGTTCTTTGATGACTACGTTCACGACTCTCTGGCCGGCTTCGACACCGACGAGAGCTGGCCTTCTGACCCGCGCATGGTTTACGTGGGCGGCGACCGCAAGTTGCGATTCGCAGTGGTCGACCCGTCGGGGTTTGCGAAAGGCACAGCGACGGCGTGATGCCTCGCGCAGGGCCCCGTGGCCGCCGAAACCGCCGGTCACGGGGCTCTGAAGCGCGGTATTCAGCGTGAACCGACCACCTCGATCTCCACACCCCGGTCGGGCTGCAGGCAGGCAATCAGCTTGGCGGTGGGCTTGTCGCCTTTGCAATCTTCGGGTTGGGTCACCGGCTCCGACTCGCTCTTTCCGGTGGCCGAGATCTTCGAGCTGTTGATGCCTGCGCTGTTGACGAGGTAAGCCTTGACCACCTCGGCGCGCTGCGCCGACAGCGTCTGGTTGTAGGCCGTCGAGCCCAGGCGGTCGGCGTGCCCGGTGACCGTGATGACCTCGAACTGGCTTCCCTTGAGTTCCTTTGAAAAGGTGTCGAGGGCCGCCTTGCCTTCAGGCCGCAGCTCCGACTGGTCGAAGGTGAACAGCGTTTCGGCCGCAAAGCTCACCCGGCGGCGCGGCGGTGCCACGGCCACCGGTGCTGCGGCCACCACCACCGGCGGCGCAACGTAGGGCTCAGGCGCCGCAATCGGGCGTACCGGCGCGGCGGTGCGCCCGAACGGGAACACCAGGCCCACCGAAAACATGTTGACGTTGCCGTGGTTGCCCACAGCGTCGTTGAGGCGAAAACGTTCGGCTTCGGCACGCACCAGGAACGAAGGGCTGACCTCGTACTGCATGCCCACGCCGACCTTGTAGTTGAGTTCACGTTTGCTCGGGTTGGCGTCGCGCACCGACACCGCGCCGGTGCCGCTGAACGAATCGCGCGCGCTCGCGTATTGCGCGCCCACGCGGCCCAGGGCCGACCAACGCTGGCTCAGCGGCCAGGTGCCGACCAGGTCGAGGTTGACACCTTGCAGCTTGATCTCGCCATTGAGCGTGCCGGCGGGTGAGGTGGTCGAGTTGAAGCCGAAGCGGCCCAGGTTGAAATAGCCGGCTTCGAGCCCGAGGTGGCGGTTGAACTGGTAGCCACCGAAGAGCTTGTAGGCGGTGTCACGCTCGTCGGTCGACATCGAGGTGGTGCTCAAGCCTGCGCCGAGCAGGTTGGCGTTGATGCGCTCGGTGTCGATGCGGGCGCGCGACTGGCCGATCGACCCGCCGCCGTAGAAGTAGCCGCCCTCGGCGGGCTGGGCGAAGCTCTGTGGAGCGAAGCAGGCGCTGAGCGCGACAAGGCTCAGCAGGCGCGTGGCGTGTTTGCGGTTCATGGTGTGGCTTTCAATCGGGTGAAGGTGACGAAGTCGGGTGCGCGCGCCATCACGGCGCCACGATCGTGGTGTTGACCATGGTCACCGAGGCGGTGAGACCGATCGCGCGGCCGACCAGCGTGGTCTGCAACAGCTGACCCACTGTGGAGATGGTCACGCCGGCGGGCGCGATGATGGTCCCCACCATCGTGCTGCCGTCTTCGATGCGTGCGGCGCTGCCCACTTGCCAGAACACGTTTCTCGCTTGGGCACCGTTGATCAGCACCACGCGTCGCGGTGTGGCGCTCAGGCCCACGGTCAGGGCCGAGGCGCTTTGGAACACCCACACGGCGTCGGCGTTGCCTTGTGCGTCGAGCGTCAGGTCACCCGTGGTGATGTCGAAGGTGCCACCGGCCGAGGTGTAGGTGGCGGGGGCCAGCACCAGGCCGCCCAGTTGGCCGGCGCCGGGGTCGCTGCCTGGCGGCAGGGCGGCCAGTGCGTTGTAGGCCACGAGCGCGTCGGCGCGTGCCTGGGTGGCGATGGCCAGCGTGGTGGTGGTGCCCGGTGCGGGCGGGCCGCAGTTGATGATGCCGTTGACGGCACCCACGTCGAGAATCGTCTCGTCGTAGGTGTTGGACGCGTCATGGAAGCCGGTGATCAACGTGCATGCTGCGGTGGTGCCCAGGTTGCCGTTGACGACGGTGTTGACGCCGTGGTTCGTGACACCCGCACCGCCACCGAAGGCGCCGAAGGTGGCTGCCGTGCCGAGGATCACCGGGCCATCACAAGCCGCGGTGCCGGTGGTGAACGACCACGTGCGGTCGGCGGCCAGGGCATTGCCTGCCAGGTCCGTCACACCCGTGCTGCCCGATTCGATGGTGACGACAAACGCAGTGCTCGGCGCAAAGCCGGCTGCGCTGGTGGTGGTGAAGCTCGCCACCTGGCTCGCTGCGTCATAGCTCACGGTGCCGGACACGGCCACACCGCCATTGGTCACGGTGAAGGTGCTGGGGGTGATCGAGGCCGCATTCATGGGCTCGCTGAAGGTGGCGCTGACGACGCGCGTCAAGCACACCGCCGTGGCGCCGTCCGCCGGGTTGATGGTGGTCACGGTGGGTGCGGTGCTGTCGCTCACGGCCGAGGTGGTGAAGGTCCACACATGGTTGCCGGCGGCGGGCACCACAGCGGTGTTGCCCGCCAGTGCATTGCCGGCCAGGTCGGTGGCGGCGGTGGTGAGGGTGGCGGTGTAGAGGTTGTTGCTGGGAAGCAGCGCCGGGGTGGTCGGCGTGAAGGTCGCCGTGCGTGATGCCACCGAGTAGCTCACCGTGCCCGTGACCGCGGTGCCCAGCGTGGTGTTGGTCAACGTGAAGCTGCTGCCGTTGATCGTGGTCGGGTTCATGGCTTCACTGAAAGAAGCACTCACCTGCGTGTTGTTGGGTGCGGCCGGTTCGGCGTTGGCCGGTGTGGTGACCGACACCGCGGGGCGCGTCGCATCGGCAGAGCCGGTGGTCGTGAAGCTCCACGAATAGTCGCTCGACATGCCGAAGCCGCTGGTGTTCTGCGCCGCCGTCGTGATGGTGGCCACGCACAGCGTGTTGGGCATGAGCGCGGCGCTGGGTGTCAACGTGGCGACCTGGGTGGCTGCGTCGTAGCTGACGCTGGCGGCTACGGGCGTGCCGGCCGGGCAGGCCAGAGTGAAGCTGCTGGCGGTGATGGTCGCGGGTGCCATCGGTTGCGCGAAGGTGACGAACACGCTGCTGTTGGTGGCCACGCCGGTGACGGCGGGGGTGCTGTTCGCCGGCGAAGTGGCACTGATGGTCGGCGCGAGGCCGACGCCGGGTGTGCCGAGCACCGGGTCGAGGTCTCCACTGCAGCCTGCCAGGAATGAGATCACTACAAGAGACGACCAGCCGAATGGCAGTCGCAGGAGGTGTCGAATCGAGTTCATGGAGTTCTTTCTGGCGGGCGGGCCGCTCGGCGATGTGCAGTGAGGTCTTGGTTGTAGGGACCGCTCACGCCCGGGTCTGTGCGATGGCGTACGCCGAGACTGGGGGTACACCGCACATGGGGTGGTCTGTGTGCTGGCGCACAAACAGCGCTGCGCCGGCTGCGTAGATTGGGCGCAACCCCAGGAGATGGACATGGAACCGCAGCAGAGCACCGCCCACGTGACCGGGGTGCCCGACAACATCGTGCTGACATTTGCCGCCTCGCCGCTGCCGCCGCTCAAGCCGCCGGTTTGGCCCTGGGCCGTGGCGGCCGCCACGGTGCTGGGTTTGTTGACTGGCTTCTACTTCGTGGTGCGTGAGAATCAGCTGCAGGGCGAGCAGCGCCGCCGCGCCGTGCTGAGCCATGCAGACGCCACCTGGCGCTGCAAGGCCTTGTTGGGCCGGGTGCCACGCGCCAGCTGCCTGATGGAGCTCAACGCCCCGGCAGACACCGACGGCCCAACACGGGTCAGCACCGAGCTGCGCGAGCGCTGACCCGCTACTGTCGATGGCGATGGGGCCGCGGCCATTGTTGTTGGCGCCGGCGCAGACAGGGGAGCTCCCGGCCCGCTTGTGTGCGTTACCGTACCGACGCTGGGCGCTCGACTGGGGATGATGGCAAGCGTGATCGTACGCAGACCACCTTCAAAAGAGACTCGGAATGCCTGACACCGCCAAAAGCCATGAGATGAACTCCGAGCCCGGTGTCGCCGAGTGGCGGCGCCAGCGGGCTTTGCTCAAGACCGGGGCCTTGCAAGACGCCATTCTCAACAGCGCCAATTTTTCAAGCATCGCGACCGACGAAAAAGGCGTGATCCAGATCTTCAACGTGGGCGCCGAGCACATGCTGGGCTACCAGGCGGCTGACGTGCTGAACCGGATCACCCCCGCCGACATCTCCGACCCGCAAGAGCTGGTGGCACGTGCCACCGCCTTGAGCCGCGAGCTTGGCACCGTCATCACCCCCGGCTTCCAGGCGCTGGTGTTCAAGGCCTCGCGCGGCATCGAAGACATCTACGAGCTGACCTACATCCGCAAGAACGGCAGCCGCCTGCCGGCGGTGGTGTCGGTCACTGCGCTGCGCGATGCGCACGAGACCATCATCGGCTACCTCCTGATCGGCACCGATAACACCGCGCGCAAGCAGGTCGAGGCCGAGCGCAAGCTGCTCGACCAGTCGCTGAAAGAGACCAACGTCGAGCTGGAGCGCGCCAAGCTCGTGGCCGAAAGGGCCAGCCTCGCCAAATCTGACTTTCTCTCCAGCATGAGCCACGAGCTGCGCTCGCCGCTGAACGCCATCTTGGGGTTTGCGCAGTTGATGGAATCGGGCTCGCCCCCGCCAACGCCACCGCAGCAGGAAAGCATTGGCCAGATCCTGCAGGCCGGCTGGTACCTGCTCGCGTTGATCAATGAAATTCTCGACCTCGCCTTGATCGAGTCGGGCAAGTTGTCTTTGTCGCTCGAGCCCATGTCGCTGGCCGAGGTGCTGAGCGATTGCCAGGCCATGATCGAGCCGCAGGCCACCAAGGGCGGCATTCGGGTGGTGTTCACGCCCTTCGAGGGCGCAGGCTTCGTCAAGGCCGATCGCACACGGGTCAAGCAGGTGCTCGTCAACCTGCTCTCCAACGCCATCAAGTACAACCGCGCGGGCGGCCACGTCGAGGTGAGCTGCCGCGCCACGTCTGCGCAGCATTTGCGCATCAGCATCCAAGACACCGGTGAAGGGCTGTCGAGCCAAAAGCTGGCCCAGCTGTTCCAGCCCTTCAACCGCCTCGGCCAGGAATCAGGCGCCGAAGAAGGCACCGGCATCGGCCTGGTGGTGAGCAAGCGCCTGGTGGAGCTGATGGGCGGCGAGATCGGTGCGCAGAGTACGGTGGGCGTGGGCAGTGTGTTCTGGTTCGAGCTGAGAACGGCGCAGGTGCCCGCCCACATCGAACACACCGACACCGCGACTTTGGCCCCGGTGTCGGTTCCGAAAGGCGCGCCGATCCACACCCTGCTGTGTGTCGAAGACAACCCAGCCAACCTGCTGCTGGTTGAAAAACTGCTGGAGCGTCGCCCAGACATCCGCTTGCTGAGCGCACGCGATGGCTTTCGCGGTGTCGAGGTGGCGCGGGCCGCGCAGCCGGAGCTGATCTTGATGGACATCAACCTGCCCGGCATGAGTGGCTTCGACGCCATGAAGATCTTGCGCGACGACCCGGCCACGGGCCACATCCCGGTGATTGCGCTGAGCGCCAACGCCATGCAGCGCGACATTGAAAAAGGCCTGGCCGCAGGCTTCTTCCGTTACCTCACCAAGCCGATCAAGGTCGGCGATTTCATGGACACGCTGGACGCCGCGCTGGCTTTCGTCAAAGCGGAGTCGATCCGCACAACCGACCTGGAAGAAACATCATGATCCGCCCCCAAGACATTTTTGAAGCTCGCATCCTGATCGTCGACGACCAGGCGGCCAATGTGCAGTTGCTGGCACGCCTTCTGTACGAAGCCGGCTACAACGGCGTGAGCTCGACGATGGACCCGTACGAGGTCTGCGCGCTGCACCGCCAGCATGCCTACGACCTGATCCTGCTCGACCTGCACATGCCGGGCATGGATGGCTTCGAGGTGATGGAGGGCCTGAAGGACGAGCTGACCGACGGCTACCTTCCCGTCATCGTGCTCACCGCCCAACCGGGCCACAAACTGAACGCCTTGCAGGCCGGCGCGAAAGACTTCATCAGCAAGCCGTTCGACCTGGCGGAGGTCAAGACACGCATCCACAACATGCTGGAAGTGCGCCTGCTCCACAAGATGCTGGCCGACCACAACCTGCGGCTGGAGCTGGCGGTGAGCGAGCGCACCGCCGAGTTGCGCGCCAGCGAAGCGCGCTACCGCGCGCTCACCGAGCTGGCGTGCGACTGGTACTGGGAGCAAAACGAAAGCGGCGACTTCACCAAGGTGGCCGGGCCGGTGGTCGAGATGCTCGGGTTGCGCGTGACCGACTTCCTGGGCCGCACCAGACCGCCAGAGGCTACCGGCTGGGTAGAAACCGAGAGGCAGGCCTTGCAAGCCACCATCGCCGCGCGCAAGCCCTTCCTCGACTTCCCCTTCAACCGGGTCAACGCCGACGGTTCGAGGCAGCAGTTCCGGGTGAGCGGCGAGCCGATGTTCAACACCTCGTGCGACTACGTGGGTTACCGCGGCATCGGCGTGGAGGTCAGCGTGGCGAAAACCCTCTCGCTGGTCTGACCCCGCCTGGGCGGCCCGCTGCCCGCACCGGCCAAGCCTGACACGCTACGACGAGGCGCGCCCTCGCGTCTGTGCGCTGTCGTACATAGCGCACAGCGCTTATGTTCGCTACAGAACGCATCGAACGCCCTGCGTTGCCTACACTTGAGGTACCCCCTGCCATGCCAGCCCCACGGTAGTTTTACAACCTGCATCGGAGCAGCACATGGCCACCCCAACCGCCTCCCCCGACCCCCACACGAACCATCTGCTGGCGGCCTTGCCGCCTGCCGAGTGGAAACGCTGGCTGCCGCAGCTCGAGCAGGTCGACATGCCGCTCGGCCAGGTGCTGTACGAACCGGGCATCACGCTCAGCCACGTGTACTTCCCGGTCACCGCCATCGTGTCGCTGCTTTACGTGATGGAAAACGGCTCTTCGGCCGAGATTGCCGTGGTGGGCTACGAGGGGGTCGTCGGCATCTCGCTCTTCATGGGCGGCGAATCCACGCCCAGCCGGGCGGTGGTTCAGAGCGCCGGCCAGGGTTTTCGCCTGCCCTCAGAGGCGATCAAGGGGGAGTTCAACCACAGCGGCCCGGTGATGCACCTGATGCTGCGCTACACCCAGGCGCTGATCACGCAGATGGCGCAGACGGCGGTGTGCAACCGCCACCACTCGCTCGACCAGCAGCTGTGCCGGTGGCTGCTGCTGAGCCTGGACAGGCTGCAAGGCAACGAGCTGGTGATGACGCAGGAGCTGATCGCCAACATGCTGGGCGTGCGCCGCGAAGGGGTGACCGAAGGCGCGCTCAAGCTGCAAGAGGCGGGCTTGATCCGCTACTCGCGCGGGCGCATCAACGTGCTCGACCGCCCGGGGCTCGAAAAGCGCACCTGCGAGTGTTACGCCGTGGTCAAGAAAGAATACGACCGGCTGCTGCCGGCCACGCTGTCGGTTTGAGCTGCCGGCCGGGAGGCGGCACGTAGGAGGCGGCCCACAGCCGAAGCCGGCTGCGGCCGATACCTGCGGTGGGGGGGGCACCGGATCATGGGAACTCGAACTTTGCAGCGAGAACCCCGTGAACACACCAGCCCGTTCCCCTTGCGACCCTCAGCAGAACCACCTGTTGTCCGCGCTGCCGCCTGCCGAATGGGCGCGCTGGGGGCCACAGCTTGAACGGGTCGACTTGACGCTGGGCCAGGTGCTGAGCGAATCGGGCAGCACGCCCACGTTTGTGTACTTCCCGGTCACCGCCGTGGTCTCGCTGCTGTACATGACGAGAGAAGGCGGCTCGGCTGAAATTGCCGTCATCGGCAACGATGGTGTGGTCGGCATTTCCATTTTCATGGGCGGCAACGCCACCCCGAGCCGGGCTGTGGTGCAAAGCGCTGGGCAGGCTTACCGCCTGCGCGCGGCGGTGGCGATGGCCGAAGTGGGCCGAGGCGGGCCGGTGCTCAACGTGCTGTTGCGCTACGCCCAGTCGCTGATCGCACAGGTGTCGCAAACGGCGGTGTGCAACCGCTACCACTCGATCGACCAGCAGCTGGCCAGGCGCTTGTTGCTGGGCCTGGACCGGTCGTCTTCAGGCGAGCTGGTGATGACGCAGGAGCTCGCTGCCAACTTGCTGGGCGTGCGCCGCGAAGGCATCACCGCGGCGGCCCACAAGCTGCAACTGGCGGGTGTGATCCGCTACCGGCGTGGCCACATCGCGGTGCTCGACCGCAAGCGGCTGGAGCAACGCACATGCGAGTGTTATGCGGGGGCGAGGCGCGAGTACGAGCGCTTGTTGCCGATGCAAGTCGCAGCCTGATTCGGTTTTCGATTGCCTGCGCGCGTACTCCTCAGCTTGTCATCGCCGCACGGTGGCGGCAGCCAATTACCGGAGCGCCACCTTGGCCACTGTCGAAAACCATCTGATCGAACTGCTGCCTCGCAAGGATCGAGCGCGCCTGTTGACGCTGTGCGAGCCGTTCGAGCTGCTGCTGGCTGCCGTGCTGTGCGAGCCGGGGCAGGCCACCAGCCACGTCTACTTCCCTTTGCAGGGCTTCATTTCGCTGGTGGTGATGGTCGAGGGCAGCCCCGGCGTCGAGGTCGGCATGGTCGGCCGCGAGGGCATGCTCGGAGCGCAGCTGGCGCTGGGTGTGACCACCGTGCCGGTGCACGCGCTGGTGCAGGGTGCGGGCTCGGCCTGGCGCATCGAAGCGGCGGCCTTTCGGGTCGAGCTGGCCCGCAGCCCCTCGCTGCAACGCCATCTCAACCGTTACCTTTATGTGCTGATGGCGCAGCAGGCCGCTTCGGCCGCGTGTTTGCGCTTTCACCTGATCGGGCCGCGCCTGGCACGTTGGCTGTTGATGAGCCAGGACCGTGCGCACTCCAACAGTTTTCACCTCACGCACCAGTTCCTGGCCTACATGCTCGGCGTGCGCCGCGTGGGCATCACCGCGGCGGCTGGTGCCTTGCAGCGCGGCGGCCTGATCGACTACCACCGGGGCGACATGGTCGTGCTCGACCGCGGTGGGTTGGAGCTGGCAGCGTGCGGTTGTTATGCGGCCGATCAACGGGCATACGCCGACCTGATGCATTGAGCGCCGCGGTACGGTGCCGCACAGACGCGGCACGGTCGAACCGCGCAAGCTGGGTGCTCACACATGGAGCGTTGTCATGAGAACTGAACAAGCCGCCGCCGAACCATGGGCCTTTAGCCGGGCCTGGGTGACACCCGAGTCGGACGACGGCCTGCGCCGTGTGCCCAGCGACCGCGACTTTGTCGCCATGCGCGCTGGCTACCGCGGCACGGGTGGCATTGCACGTGGCGACGACCTGGCGCGTTTGCTCGAAGACCTGCAGCGCGGCGATGTCTCCACGCTGGCCCGCTTGATTGCAGCGGGCGATGTGTTCGGCTTCGACTGGCACGGCAGCTTCTGGGTGCCGATGTTCCAGTTTGAGCTTCGCGACCTGTCGATCAAGCACTCGGTGAGGCGGGTGGCGGCCGAGTTGGCCCAGGTGTTCGACGGTTGGACGATGGCCGTCTGGTTTGCGCAGCGCAATTCGTGGCTCGACGAGCAACGGCCCGTTGATCTGCTCGACAGCATGCTGCCCGCGGTGCTGCACGCCGCGCGGGCCGATCGGTACATCGCCAGCGGGTGAGGCGATCTGTGTGTGGTAGCGCACAGAGCCCAGGGCTCGACGCGCATAGCCTCTGTTCTTACTTCTTTCAAAGGATTTCCCATGAAGCATTCGATCTTGACGCTGGCCTTGTTGGCCACCCTGGGCCTCGCGGCCTGTGACAACCGGCCCGAGGTCATCTACGTGCCGCCCGCCGCCGGCACGCCCGGGCCCGCAGGCCCCACCGGAGCGACGGGCAACACCGGCAACACCGGCAACACGGGTAACACCGGAAGCACGGGCAGCACGGGCACCCCCGGTTTTGACGGCAGCAAGGGCGAAGCCGGCAAACCCGGTGACGGCACCACGGTGATCGTGATGCCGCCGGCTGCATCAGCGCCAGCCAATTGATTCCGCCACAAACACCACACCACTACCGGGAGAAGCCATGAGCTTGGGAACCATTCTGTTGATCGTCTTGGTCTTGATGTTGATCGGCGCCTTTCCCGCCTGGCCTCACAGCCAGAAGTGGGGTTATGGACCGACCGGCGGCCTCGGCCTGATCGTCGTGATCGTGCTGGTGCTGTTGTTGATGGGACGCATCTGATGCATCGGTGGGCCGCGCTGGCTTTGGCGGTCTGTTTGAGCGCCTGCGGAGACGTGGCGAAACTGTCGGTGGCCGAAAGCACCGGGCCGCGGCCCGGGCTGCCGGCGCCGGTCAAGTCGCTGCTGCCCACCGTGCACATCGCACCGGCGATCGGCTGGCCGAGCGGCGCCACACCACAAGCCGCGGCCGGCACGCGCGTGGCC
Organism: Rhizobacter sp.; assembly: GCA_014380155.1. Classification (GTDB taxonomy): domain Bacteria; phylum Pseudomonadota; class Gammaproteobacteria; order Burkholderiales; family Burkholderiaceae_C; genus Rhizobacter. The sequence continues at coordinate 12,706 of JACMKJ010000558.1, forward strand.
GCTTTTGCCGACGGGCTCGACCACCCGCGCTGGCTGCATGTGCTGCCC
>JACMKJ010000559.1 GCA_014380155.1 Rhizobacter sp.
GATCATCGCCCGCAAAGACGAGCTGGGCGAGCTGCTGGCCCGCGAAGAGGGGAAGACCTTGCCCGAAGCGGTGGGTGAGACGGTGCGCGCCGGCAACATCTTCAAGTTCTTTGCCGGCGAGTCGCTGCGCATCGGCGGCGAGCGCATGGCCTCGGTGCGCCCGGGAGTCGATGTGGAGGTGAGTCGCGAGCCGGTGGGCGTGGTCGGCATCATCGCGCCGTGGAATTTTCCGTTCGCCATCCCCGCATGGAAGATCGCGCCGGCGCTGGCTTACGGCAACAGCGTCGTCTTCAAGCCGGCGGAGCTGGTGACCGCCTGCGCCTGGGCGCTGGCCGAGATCATCAGCCGCGCGGGCTTGCCGGCGGGTGTTTTCAACCTGGTGATGGGCAGCGGCCGGCAGGTGGGCCAGGCCCTGGTCGACAGCGCGCAGGTCGACGCCATCAGCTTCACCGGCTCGGTCACCACCGGCGAACAGATCCTCAAGGCGACGGCCGCACGCCGCGCCAAGGTGCAGCTCGAGATGGGCGGCAAGAACCCGCTCATCGTGCTGAACGACGCCGACATGGAGCAGGCCGTCGAGTGCGCCGTGCAGGGCGCGTATTTCTCCACCGGCCAGCGTTGCACGGCGTCGAGCCGCTTCATCGTCGAGGCCGGTGTGCACGATGCCTTCGTGAGCCGCGTGCGCGACCGTGTGAAGGCCTTGCGCGTGGGCCATGCCTTGCTGCGCGACACCGAGATCGGCCCGGTGGTGAGCAGCGACCAGCTGGCGCAGAACCTCTCGTATGTGGAGATCGGCCGCGGCGAAGGCGCCGAGCACATCTGGGGCGGCGAGGCGCTGACGCGCGACACGCGCGGCCACTACATGAGCCCGGCGCTGTTTCTCGCGAAACCGCAGCACCGCATCGCCCGCGAAGAGATCTTCGGCCCGGTGGCTTGCGTGCTGCGGGCCGACGACTACGAGCACGCGCTCTCGCTCGCCAACGACACGCCGTTCGGCTTGTGCGCCGGCCTGTGCACCACCTCGCTCAAGCGCGCCACACATTTCAAGCGCCACATCCAGGCCGGCATGGCGATGGTCAACCTGCCCACCGCGGGTGTCGACTACCACGTGCCTTTCGGCGGGCGCAAAAGCTCCAGCCACGGCTCGCGCGAGCAGGGCCGTTATGCCGCCGAGTTCTACACCACCGTCAAGACGGCCTACACCCTGGCTTGAACCCGTGTTTGACACCCTGCAACAACCACCAAACCGCTGACATCAAGCCCCCCAAGAAGAAACCGATTTCACCGCGTGGCGCCAAGACCACCCACCCCATCACTCATCAGCTAGAGGAGACATCAATGAAACTGCAACGACGTACCCTGTTCGCGGCCATGGCCGCTGCATCCCTCGCGGGCACCTGGCCGCTGAGCGTTCTGGCCCAGAAGAAGATCGTTCTGGGCTTCAGCCAGATCGGCGCCGAAAGCGAATGGCGCACGGCCAACAGCGAGTCGATCAAGTCGGCCGCCAAGGAGGCCGGTATCGAGCTCAAGTTCTCCGACGCCCAGCAGAAGCAGGAGAACCAGATCAAGGCCATCCGCAGCTTCATTGCGCAGAAGGTCGACGTGATCGCCTTCTCGCCGGTGGTCGAATCGGGCTGGGGCACGGTGCTGCGCGAGGCCAAGGCGGCCAAGATCCCGGTGATCCTGTCGGACCGCGCGGTCGATGAAAAAGACGACAGCCTGTGGGTCTCGTTCATGGGCTCCGACTTCGTTGAAGAAGGCCGCCGCGCCGGCCGCTGGCTGGTCGACAAGATGAAGGGCCAGACGGGCACCGTCAACATCGTCGAGCTGCAAGGCACCGTGGGCTCGGCGCCTGCGATCGACCGCAAGAAAGGCTTCGAGGAAATCATCAAGGCCGACCCCAAGTTCAAGGTGATCCGCTCGCAGACCGGCGACTTCACCCGCGCCAAGGGCAAGGAAGTGATGGAAGCGTTTCTGAAGGCCGAGGGCAAGAAGATCAACGTGCTCTATGCGCACAACGACGACATGGCGATCGGCGCCATCCAGGCCATCGAAGAGGCCGGCATGAAGCCCGCGAAAGACATCACCATCATCTCGATCGACGCGGTGAAGGGCGCCTTCGAAGCCATGATCGCCGGCAAGCTGAATGTGTCGGTCGAGTGCAGCCCGCTGCTGGGCCCGCAGCTCATGAACGCCGTGAAAGACCTGGTCGCCGGCAAGACCATCCCCAAGCGCATCGTCACCGAGGAAGGCATCTTCCCGATGGAAGTGGCCGCCAAGGAATTCCCGAAGCGCAAGTACTGAGACCGAGCGCACCGGCCCACGATGCCGGTGCGGTGCGGCGGGGCCTGTCACCGCGGGCACCGGCTTCCGCACAACCCATTCCCCACAAGATCGGAGACACCCCCATGCAGAAATTTCAAACACTGATCGCCGCCCTCATCGTCGGCGTGGCCGGGCTGCTGCCCGCGGCCCAGGCGCAAGACAAAGGCACCATCGGCATCTCGATGCCGACCAAGTCATCGGCCCGCTGGATCTCCGACGGCGCCAGCATGGTCAAGTACTTCCAGGCCAAGGGCTACAAGCCTGACCTGCAGTACGCAGATGACGACATCCCCAACCAGCTCGCCCAGATCGAGAACATGATCACCAAGGGCTCCAAGGTTCTGGTGATCGCCGCCATCGATGGCACCACGTTGTCTGACGCGCTGCAAAAGGCCGCCGACAAGGGCATCAAGGTGATCTCGTATGACCGGCTGATTCGCGGCTCGAAGAACGTCGACTTCTACACCACCTTCGACAACTTCCAGGTGGGTGTGCTTCAGGCCGGCTCCATCGTCGACAAGCTCGGCCTGAAACAAGGCAAGGGCCCGTTCAACATCGAACTCTTCGGCGGCTCGCCCGACGACAACAACGCCTTCTTCTTCTACAACGGCGCCATGTCGGTGCTCGACCCGTACATCAAGAGCGGCAAGCTCGTGGTGCGCAGCAAGCAGATGGGCATGGACAAGGTGGGCACCCTGCGCTGGGACGGCGCCGTGGCCCAGGCCCGCATGGACAACCTGCTCTCGGCCTTCTACAGCGGCCAGCGTGTCGACGCGGTGCTGAGCCCGTATGACGGCTTGTCGATCGGCATTTTGTCGTCGCTCAAGGGCGTGGGCTACGGCACACCCAAACAACCCATCCCGGTGGTGAGCGGGCAAGACGCCGAGGTGCAGTCGGTCAAGTCGATGATGGCCGGCGAGCAGTACAGCACCGTGTTCAAGGACACGCGTGAACTGGCCAAGGTGACCGTCGACCTGGTCGACGCGGTGCTGGCCGGCAAGCAGCCGGTCATCAACGACACCAAGACCTACAACAACGGCGTGAAGGTGGTGCCTTCGTACCTGCTGAAGCCAGTGAGCGTGGACGCCTCCAACTGGAAGACGGTGCTGATCGGCAGCGGCTACTACACCGAAGCGCAGGTCAAATAAGTTTCAAGCGAGTGGTTCGAGCCAGCGTCCCCCAGCGCTGGTTCGTTTTTTCTGCATCACTGCGTTCGCACTGAGCTCGAACGGCCGGAGGCTGACGGCGAATGACACCCATGGACGCCATCCTCGAGATGCGAGGCATCACCAAGACCTTCCCCGGGGTCAATGCGCTGAGCAATGTGAACCTCGCCGTGAAGCGCGGTGAGATCCACGCCATCGTGGGTGAAAACGGTGCCGGCAAGTCGACGCTGATGAAGGTGTTGAGCGGTGTCTACCCCTGCGACAGCTACAGCGGCGAGATTCATTACCAGGGCGAGTTGCGCCGCTTCAAGGGCATTGCCGACAGCGAGAAGATCGGCATCATCATCATTCACCAGGAGCTGGCGCTGGTGCCGCTGCTGTCGATCGCCGAGAACATCTTTCTTGGCAACGAGCCGGCGCGCTTCGGCGTGATCGACTGGTCCGAAGCTCACCGTAGGACGCAGGCACTGCTGAAGAAGGTGGGCCTGAACGAGTCGCCCGCCACACTCGTCACCCACCTGGGCGTGGGCAAGCAGCAGATGATCGAGATCGCCAAGGCGCTGTCGAAAGAGGTGCAGCTGCTGATCCTCGACGAGCCCACGGCGAGCCTCAACGAAAGCGACAGCGACGCTCTGCTGCAGTTGCTGCTCGAACTCAAGGCGCAAGGCATCTCATCCATCCTGATCTCGCACAAGCTGAACGAGATTGCCAAGGTGGCCGATTCCATCACCGTGTTGCGCGACGGCAGCACGGTGGAGACCATCGACTGCCGCAGCGCCCCGGCGAGCGAAGACCACGTGATCCGCCTGATGGTGGGCCGCGAAATGGCCGACCGCTACCCGCGGCGCACGCCACAGATCGGTGACACGGTCTACGAGCTGCGCGACTGGCGTGTGCACCACCCGGTGCACGCCGAGCGCGAGGTGGTGAAGGGCGTGAGCCTGCATGTGAAGCGTGGCGAGATCGTCGGCATTGCCGGGCTGATGGGGGCAGGGCGCACCGAGCTGGCGATGAGCCTCTTCGGCCGCGCCTACGGCCAGCGCATCAGCGGCGAAGTGCGCAAGAACGGTCAGCCCATCGATGTGAGCAGCATTGAAAAGGCGATTGCCCACGGCATTGCCTACGTCACCGAAGACCGCAAGGCGCTCGGCCTGGTGCTGCACGACGACATCAAGCGCAACATCTCGCTTGCCAACCTCGAGGCGGTGGCGAAACGCATGGTGATCGACGAGGGCATCGAATACGGTGTGGCGAGCGACTACCGCCGCAAGCTCAACATCCGCTCGTCGGGGGTGTTCCAACCGGTGGTCAACCTTTCGGGTGGCAACCAGCAGAAGGTGGTGCTGAGCAAGTGGCTGTTTTCGCAGCCCGAGTGGTTGATCCTCGACGAGCCCACGCGTGGCATCGACGTGGGCGCCAAGTTCGAGATCTACAGCCTGATGAACGCCCTGGCCGCCGAAGGCAAGAGCATCCTGATGATCTCGTCGGAGATGCCCGAGCTGCTGGGCATGTGCGACCGCATCTACGTGATGAACGAAGGCAGCTTCGTGGCCGAGTTCTCCGCGGCCGAAGCGTCACAAGAAAAGATCATGCGCGCCATCGTCAAAGCCGGAAGCCTGATCCACACACCGGAAGAAGTTGTCCATGAGTGAAGTTGTCTCCAACCCGGCACCCCTGGTGGCCAAGCAGTACACCGGGTTCCTCAAGAACAACATGCGCGAGTACGGCATGCTGCTCTCGCTGGTGGCCATCATGGGTTTGTTCCAGGTGCTCACCGACGGCACCCTGCTCAAGCCGCTGAACCTCACCAACCTCGTGCTGCAGAACAGCTACATCGTCATCATGGCGCTGGGCATGCTGCTGGTCATCGTGGCCGGCCACATCGACCTCTCGGTGGGCTCGGTGTGCGGCTTCATCGGCGGACTGGCGGCGGTGTTGATGGTGCAGTACGGCTGGCACCCGCTGCCCACGGCCCTGGTGTGCCTCGGAGGTGGCGGGTTGATCGGCGCGGCGCAAGGTTACTTCGTGGCCTACACGCGCATCCCGTCGTTCATCGTCACGCTGGCCGGCATGCTGGTCTTCAAGGGGCTGACCCTCGCGTTGCTGCAGGGAATGTCGCTCGGGCCGTTCCCGGTGAGCTTCCAGCGCCTGAGTTCAGGTTTCATTCCCGATGTGTTCGGCGGTGTCGACCTGCGCCTCACCTCGCTGCTGGTGGGCGGGCTCGCGGCGGTGGCGCTGCTGTACACCAAGCTGCGCTCGCGCATGCGGCAAAACAAGCACGGCATGGAAGACGAGCCTTTCCCCTTCTTCCTGGTGAAGACCATCGCCTTCACGGCCGCCATCGTCTACTTCAGCTACATGCTGGCGTCGTACAAGGGCTTGCCCAACGTGCTGATCGTGATGGTGCTGCTGATGCTCGGCTACGACTTCATCACCCACCGCACCACCATCGGCCGGCGCATCTATGCACTGGGTGGCAACGAAAAGGCGGCCAGGCTCTCGGGCATCAAGACCGAGCGGCTGACGCTCTACGCCTTCGTCAACATGGGCGTGCTGGCGGCGCTGGCAGGCCTGGTGTTCGCAGCGCGCCTGAACACCGCCACGCCCAAGGCCGGCCTCGGCTTCGAGCTCGATGTGATCGCCGCCTGCTTCATCGGCGGCGCCTCGGCCTCGGGCGGCGTGGGCAAGGTGATGGGCGCGGTGATCGGCGCCTTCATCATGGGCGTGATGAACAACGGCATGTCCATCATGGGCATCGGAATCGACTACCAGCAGGTCATCAAGGGGTTGGTGCTGTTGGCAGCGGTGTTCATCGACGTGTACAACAAGAACAAGAGCTGAGACAGGACCCAAGAGACACCACATGGTCTACCGCGAATGTCCTCATGCCGGTTGCCCGCAGCCCACGCTGCGGCTCGCCGGTGTTTCCAAATCGTTCTTCGGCGTGAAGGCCTTGAACCACGTCGGCCTGCGGCTTTTTCCCGGCGAAGTGCATGCGCTGATGGGGCAGAACGGCGCGGGCAAGTCGACCTTGATCAAGGTGCTGACGGGTGTGTACCCGGCCGATGCCGGCGAGATGAGCTTGGGCGGCCAGCCCATCGCACCCGCATCGCCGCAGGACGCGCAGGCGCTGGGTATCAGCACGGTCTACCAGGAGGTGAACCTGTGCCCCAACCTCAGCGTGGCCGAGAACATCTTCGCTGGCCGCTACCCGCGCAAGGGCGCGGCGGGTGCCTGGCGCATCGACTGGGCGCTGATGAATGCCCAGGCCAGCGAGTGGCTCGCCAAGCTCAACCTGCGCATCGACGTGACACGCCGGCTCGACAGCTATGCCGTGGCGGTGCAGCAGATGGTGGCGATCGCGCGCGCCTTGAGCGTGCAGGCCAAGGTGCTGATCCTCGACGAGCCCACCAGCAGCCTCGATGAAGACGAAGTGGCGCGCCTGTTCGACGTGCTGCGCCGTTTGCGCGGTGAGGGCATGGCGATTCTTTTTGTCACCCACTTCCTGGAGCAGGTGTACGCCATCTCCGACCGCATCACCGTGCTGCGCAATGGCGAGCTGGTGGGCGAATACCCCGCGCCGGCGCTGAGCCCGTCGATGCTCATCACGGCCATGATCGGCCGCGAACTGGAGCGCCAGGGCGAGGTCGCGCCGAAGGTCGCCGCATCCGAGAGCGCCACACCGTTGTTGCGCGCACAAGGCTTGGCCCAGCGCGGCCAGCTGCAACCCATCGACCTGAGTCTGCACGCCGGCGAGGTGGTGGGCCTGGGCGGTTTGCTCGGCTCCGGCCGCACCGAGCTGGCCCGGCTGCTGTTCGGCCTGACCAGCCACGACCAGGGCGAGCTGAAGATCGACGGCCGCGCCGTCAGCTTCAAGTCACCCGCCGACGCGGTGAAACACGGCCTCGGCCTGTGCCCTGAAGAGCGCAAGACCGATGGCATCGTGGCCGAGCTGTCGGTGCGCGAGAACATTGCGCTCGCCTTGCAGGCACGGCATGGCCTGGCGCGCTTTCTCTCGCGCGAGCAGCAGGCCGAGCTGGCCGAGCGTTTCGTCAAGGAGCTGGGCATCAAGACCGCGAGCATCGACACCCCCATCGGCCTGCTCTCGGGTGGCAACCAGCAAAAGGCCATGCTCGCGCGCTGGCTGGCCACCGAGCCGCGCCTGCTGATCCTCGATGAACCCACGCGCGGCATCGACGTGGCGGCCAAGCAGGAAATCATGGAGAAGATCCTTCGGCTCGCCGAGGGCGGCATGGCGGTGCTGTTCATCTCGTCGGAGATGAGCGAGGTGGTGCGGGTGTCGCACCGCATCGCGGTGCTGCGTGACCGGCGCAAGGTGGGCGAGCTGCCGGCGGGCAGCAGCGAGCAAGCGGTCTATCACCTGATTGCGGCGGACGCATGAACAACCTGTTCAAACACCGATTGGCCTGGCCCGTCGTCACGCTGCTTTTGCTGCTGATCCTCAACGCCAGCTTCAACCCGAGCTTCCTGCACCTGGAGTGGCGTGATGGCCACCTTTACGGCAGCTTGATCGACATCCTCAACCGCGCTGCGCCGCTGGTGCTGGTGGCGCTCGGCATGACGCTCGTGATCGCCACCCGCGGGATCGACATCTCGGTGGGCGCCACCGTCGCCATCACGGCGGCCATCGCGGCCTGGATGATCGGCGGCGCGTTGGTCATGACCGACGGCGTGGCCACCCACACCAGCCGCTTCCCGATGCCGGTTGCGATTGCCGCGGCCCTGGGCGTGGCGCTGTTGTGCGGCCTCTGGAACGGTGTACTCGTGGCCAAGGTGGGCATGCAGCCGATCATCGCCACGCTGATCCTGATGGTGGCCGGGCGCGGCATCGCGCAACTCATCACCGACGGGCAGATCATCACCATCTACTACGCGCCGTACTTCTTCATCGGCAGCGGCTACCTGCTGGGGCTGCCGTTCTCGCTCTTCATCGCCGCGGCCGTGTTCGTGCTGCTGTGGTGGGTGGTGACCAAGACGGCGCTGGGGCTCTTCATCCAGGCTGTCGGCATCAACCCCGCGGCGGCGCGTGTGGCCGGCGTGCGCGCTCGGCTGATCACCGTGTGGGCCTACGCTTTCTGCGGCTTGTGCGCGGGTGTGGCGGGCTTGCTCATCAGCTCCAACGTGAAGAGCGCCGACGGCAACAACGCGGGGCAACTGCTGGAGCTCGACGCCATCTTGGCCGTCACGCTCGGCGGCACCGCGCTCACTGGAGGGCGCTTCAGCCTGGCCGGCAGCGTGATCGGCGCGCTGATCATCCAGACGCTCACCTACGCCATCTACTCGCTGGGCGTGCCGCCCGAGGTCAACCTGGTGGTGAAGGCGGTGGTGGTGTTCGCGGTGGTGCTGTTGCAGTCGGCCGAGTTCAGGCAGACGGTGCGTGGCTGGCTGTTCCGCGCGCCAGCAGGAGCGAAGCCATGAGCGCCACACCGACACGTGAGGCCATGCCGATCGAGGCACAGATCGGGCAGCGCTCGACAGGCCCGGCCCCGGCCCGGGTGACGATGGACCCGAAATACCTGCCCCTCAGCGTCACCATCGCACTCTTCACCGCCATGGCCACCGTGGGCTCGGTGGCCTACACCGGCTTCTTCTCACCGCAGGTGTTTCTCAATCTGCTGATCGACAACGCCTTTCTCTGCATCGTCGCGGTGGGCATGACCTTCGTGATCTTGTCGGGTGGCATCGACCTCTCGGTCGGCTCGGTGATCGCGCTCACCACCATGGTGTCGGCGGCTCTGGTCGAGAAGCACGGCTGGAACCCGGCGGTGGTGCTGCCGCTGGTGCTGTTGATGGGCACGGCCTTCGGAGCGCTGCAGGGTTTTCTGATCGAGCGCTTTCGGCTGCAGCCCTTCATCGTCACGCTGGCCGGCATGTTCCTCGCGCGCGGCCTGTGCTACCTGATCAGCGTCGACTCGATCAGCATCACCCACGGCACCTACACCGAGATCTCGCAGTGGCGCATTCCGGTGTGGGGCGATGCGTCGCTCTCGGTGGGCGCCGTGCTCGCACTGGTGGTGGTGGCGGTGGCCATCTTCATCGCGCACTACACGCAGTTCGGCCGCACGGTCTATGCCATTGGCGGCAGCGAACACTCTGCGGTGTTGATGGGCCTGCCGGTGCGGTCCACCGTGGTGGGCGTCTACACCTTCAGCGGCTTTTGCTCGGCGCTGGCCGGCGTGGTGTTCACCTTCTACATGCTCTCGGGCTACGGTCTGCACGCGGTGGGGCTGGAGCTGGATGCGATTGCGGCCGTGGTGATCGGCGGCACGCTGCTCACGGGCGGTGTGGGCTATGTGGCGGGCACCCTGTTTGGCGTGTTGATACTCGGCATCATCCAGACGCTCATCATGTTCGACGGCACGCTCAGCTCCTGGTGGACACGCATCGTCATCGGCGGGCTGCTGTTCGTCTTCTGCCTGCTGCAGCGGGTGTTCGAATCCAAACGCGTGAGGTGACGTCATGGCACGCGGACTGATCGGCATCGATTGGGGCACCACGCATCGCCGTGCCTACCTGCTCGGCGCGCAAGGCCAGCTGATTGCCGAATACGGCGACGACCAGGGCATGCTGGCGTCGCAAGGCCGTTTCGCGGAAAGTTTTGCCGCCGTGCTAGCGCGCTGGCCCAACGGCTTGCCGGTGTTGATGTCGGGCATGGTGGGTGCGGCCTCGGGCTGGCAGGAAGCGCCCTACCTTGACGCGGCCACCCCGCTCACCTCGCTGGCCCAGCGCTTGATGCCCTTGCGTGCAGCCCCAGCGGGCCGCCCCTGCGCCATCGTGCCCGGCTACCGCTGGCGTGGGCCGGCGGGCGAGGTCGACGTGATGCGCGGCGAAGAAACTCAGTTGTTGGGCGCGCTGGCCCAGGGCCACGGCGACGGCTGGTACGTGCTGCCGGGCACGCACAGCAAATGGGTCAAGGTGGAGCAGGGCGCGGTGAGCGTGTTGCGCACCTACATGACCGGTGAGCTGTTCGGCCTGCTCGGTCAGCATGGCACGCTGGCGGGCATGGTGGATGCGACCGCCACACACCCGCAGGCCTTTCGCGACGGTTTGCACGCCGCCGCGAAGGGCGTGCTCTCGCAAACCCTGTTTGGCTGCCGTGCCCGCGTGGTGGCGGGTGACATGCCGGCTGCGCATGCACGGTCTTACCTCTCCGGCCTGTTGATCGGTGCGGAGTGGTCTGACGCCGTGCAGCGAACGCCCGAGCTGCGGCAGGTGACGCTGATCGCCGCCGAGCACCTGGCCGATGGCTACAAAACGGCAGCGCTTCATCACGGCTGCGCACTGAGCGTGCTCGACCCGCGGGAGGTCTACCTGGCCGCGCTCTGGGCCTTGCGTGAAGGTCTCGTCGCGTGAACGAACTGCATCGCTTTCAACCACCGCTGGTGGCCATCATGCGCGGGCTCACGCTGGCCGAAGTGCAGCCGCTGGGGCGGGCCTTGTTCGACGCTGGTTTCCGCATGGTCGAGGTACCGCTCAACCGACCCGAGGCGCTCGATTGCATTGCCGCACTCAAGGAGATGGCGCCGGCCGATGCGCTGGTGGGCGGCGGCACCATGCTCACGCCGGCCGATGTCGACAACGTGCACGCCGCTGGCGGCCGGTTGATGGTGGCGCCCAACTGCGATACCGATGTGATCCGCCGCGCGTGTGAACACGGCATGGTCGCGGCACCGGGTGTGGCCACGCCCAGCGAAGCCTTCAATGCGCTGCGCTGGGGTGCCCACGCGCTCAAGATCTTCCCGGCCGACATGGTCGGCAGTGCGGGGCTCAAGGCTTTCAAGTCGGTACTGCCGCCCGGCACGCCGCTGTGGCCGGTGGGGGGTGTCACGCCCGAGGGCATCGCCGGGTGGGTGAATGCCGGCGCCACCGGCTTCGGCATCGGCAGCCAGTTGTTCCAACCGGGCGTGTCGCGGCAGGTGCTGTCGACCCGCGCGCAGGCCTTCATGGCCGCCTGGGCACGCACCAAGCCTGCCGCAGAATAGAGACCGACCCCGGGGCCTGGCTCGGGATGAGCCACGGAGCGCGGAGATGGAACAGGTCGATGCGGTCGTCGTCGGGGCCGGTGTGGTCGGGCTGGCGATCGGCCGGGCACTCGCGCAACGCGGGCTCGAGACCCTGGTGCTGGAGAGCGAGAACGCCATCGGCACCGGCATCAGCTCGCGCAACAGCGAGGTCATTCACGCTGGCCTGTACTACCCCGCCGGCTCGCTGAAGGCGCGCCTGTGCGTGCAGGGCAGGCAGTTGCTCTATGCCTTCTGCGAATCTCACGGCGTGCCGCACCAGCGCTGCGGCAAGCTGGTGGTGGCGACTGACGACAGCCAGCTCGCCGGGCTCGATGCGCTGATGGGCAAGGCGGCGGCCAATGGCGTGCACGACCTGCGGCGACTCAATGCGGCCGAGGCGCTCGCGCTCGAGCCGCAGCTGGCCTGCGTGGGCGCCATCCTGTCGCCATCCACCGGCATCATCGACAGCCACGGTTTGATGCTGGCGCTGCAAGGTGATCTGCAGCGAGCCGGGGGTGACGTGGCCTTGTCATCACCGGTGCAGCGCATCGTGTGCGGCTCGGAGCGCCATGTGCTGCAGGTGGGTGGTGACGAGCCGATGGATCTGGCCGCGCGCACCGTCATCAATGCCGCCGGCTTGTGGGCGCCACGTCTCGCAGCGGTGACCGAAGGGCTCGGCCCAACCCATGTGCCGCGCGCCCATTTCAGCAAAGGTAACTACTACGCACTGGCCGGCCGTGCGCCGTTTTCAAGGCTCGTCTACCCCTTGCCGCAGGACGCCTGGCTGGGCGTGCACCTCACGCTCGACCTGGGCGGGCAGGCGCGCTTCGGGCCCGATGTGCAGTGGCTGCCTGACGTGGCCGAATCACCTCTCGACTATGTGGTCGACCCCGCACGAGCGGCCGGCTTTTATGCCGACGTGCGCCGCTACTGGCCGGGCCTGCCCGATGGCGCCTTGCAGCCGGCCTACAGCGGCATCCGCCCGAAGATCCACTCGCGCGACCAACCCGCACCCGACTTCCGCATCGACGGTCCGCGCGAGCATGGCGTGGCCGGCCTGGTGAACCTGTTCGGCATCGAGTCACCGGGGCTCACCTCGTGCCTGGCCCTGGCCGACGAGGTGCTCGCGCGCCTTCGTTGAATTCAACCCAGGGGCAGGGCACTGCCGTGGCGTGCGAGCCACTGGTCGAAGGTCTGCAAGCCGGCGTGCAACTGGCGCGACAGTGCAATCGGCCGCGAGCCGCAGAAGTCGGATTCGAAGTCGTGCTTGAACTGGAACATGTTGGCCAGGTCTTCCGCGCCCGGGAAACCCAGGCCACGGTAGACCTCGAACGGGATCGACTCGTAGCGCACCGGCTCCCCGAGCGCGCGTGACAAGGCGGCTGCCATGTCGTCGCCCGTCAGGTGCTCACCGGCAATGCCGACGGTCTTCCCGATGTAGGCGTCGCCGCCCTTGAAGACGCCCAGGGCGCAGTGCCCGATGTCGACTGCCGCGATGCCCGGCAGCTTCTTGGTGCCCATCGGCAGCGAGAACACCAGGCCGCCGTCGGCGCCGCGTCGAGGTGCCATGCCGAAGTGGATCAGGTTGTCCCAGAAGAACGAGGTGCGCAGCGCGGTGGTCGGCACACCCGACGCGGCGAACACCTCGTCGGCCTCTCCCTTGGCGTCCATGTGCGGCACGTTGTACTTGTGCATCAGCGTGGGCATGTAGCCGCTGCCCACGGGCAACCACCGGCGGGTGTCTTCGAGCGTCGACCAGATGAAGTGTTCGACGCCGGCTGCGGCAGCGGCAGTCGCCATGGCCTGGGCCTGCGCGCGCTCGCGCTCGGGCGAGAAGTGCTCCCAGAAGGCGGTGACGCCGAACACGCCGTGCACGCCGTCGAAGGCTTCGCGCAGGCTGGCCACGTCGTCGAGATTGGCCTGCACGGTTTCGACGCCGAGCGCGCGTGCCTGTTCGCTCGCAGGGTTGCGGGTGATGGCGCGTACCTTGAAGGCGCGGCTCGGGTCGCTCTGGATGGCGCGCACGAGGCCGCCGCCCTGCGCGCCGGTGGCGCCGATCACGGCAATGTTTTTTGGGGTGTTCATGAAGTCCTCTGATCTCAAAAGAAGTGACGGGTCTTGGCAGGCGCAGCCGGTTTGGCTGCACCGACGCGGGCGCGTTTGATGGCCGAAGGGCTGAAGCCCGGCGGTGCAGTCACCACCTCGACCGCGAAGCCGCCTGCCGTGGCGCGCACCCGCGCCATCAGCTGGCCGTTGGCGGTGATCTCGACCACACCACTGCCGCTGCTCAGGCGGCCCAGCTCGTCGAAGTCGAACTGCACGAAGCCGTGGGACACATAGGCCACACCGCCTCGTGTGAAGCTCAGCTGCGTGTACTCCTGGCGCGACAGCTGCGGGCGCGGCCCGGCGGTGGTGTCAACGGTGACGGTGTGCACGAGAACGTTGCCGCTGCTGAAGGTGGATGCAGTGCCATTGGCCATGTCGGTCAGCAGCAAGCCGGCCGTCGGGATGAAGCGCAGGCGCTGGGTGTCGACGTTGCCGTTCAGGCTGCCATCGACTTCCACGCGGGCTGCACCACTTACACGCGTCGAGACCGGGTCGCCGTTGTCGTCGACATCGCTGTTGACGAAGTGGGTGATCGTCGACTGCACCGTGCCCACGCGGTGCGCGGGGTCGGTGAAGCTGTAGGCCGCGCTGCTCAGCCCGGCGTAGCCGATGCCGAACTCACCCGTGCACGCTGCAAACTGTGCTGCAAGCGTGTGCTGGCCCAGTGGCAGGCTCTGGCCCACGGGGGGCGCAGCGCCACCGTCGAGCGTGAGTGTGGCGTTGCCGCCGAGGCAGATCTGATTGATGGCCTTGACGCGGAAGTCGTCTTCCACGAACTGCAGCGGTGCACCGGCGGCGCTGAGGCCATCGCTCCATAACGACATCAGCTTCAGCACCTGCGCCTGCTGGTCTTCGCTCCCCACGCTCACGGTGAGCGTGGCGGCGTTGCTGGCCACCTCGCCCTGACCGTTGCTGACGATCACGCGGAACTGCGCGCCGTTGTCTGCCGCGCTCACCGCATTGAGCGTGTAGCTGGCTTCGGTGGCGGCGGCAATGTTGGTGCCGTTGCGCTGCCATTGGTAGCCGATGGGGCCGCTGCCAGTGGCCGCCACGGCAAAGCTCGCGCTGCCGCCCACGCTGGCCACTACGCTGCTGGGCTGTGTGGTGATGACGGGTGCCGACTGCGCCGACACGACGGTGAGCGTGGCCGCCTGGCTGGTCACCGAGTCGACCGCATTGCTCACCCGCACGCTGAAGAGCGCGGCGTTGTCACCTTGCGAGGCGGTGAACTGGTAGACGGCCTGTGTGGCGCCGGCAATCGGCGCGCCGTTGCGCAGCCAATGGTAAGCGAGCGGGCCACTGCCTTGGGCGACCACCGCAAAGCTGGCCGTCTCGCCGGCCACGGCGGTGACGCTCAGTGGCTGAGTGCCGATGCTGGGCGCAATCGGCGTGCTGGTGACGTTCAAGCGCGCGGCGCTGCTGGTGATCGCACCGGCGGCGTTGGTGGCAGTCACGGTGAAGGTTGAGCCATCGTCAGCCGCCGTTGTGTTGAAGACCCACAACACGCTCGTGTTGCTGTTGGCGATGGGCTGGCCGTTCCGGCTCCAGCGGTAGGTGATGGGCTGGGTGCCTTCGGCCACGGCCTGCAGCAGCGCGGGTTGGCCGGCGTCGACCGTGGTGTTGCGCGGGTTCTGCATGATGCGCGGCGACAGGCGGCCGGGCACGGGCGAGGTCGAGGCTTCGAGGCGCAGGCAGTCACCGGCAATGCCGCCGCCGTTTTCGCCCACGGTCAATTCGGTGATGGGGGTGACACGCGCGTCGGTGGCGGCCCAGATGCTGGTGATGGCGTTCTTGCGCACCGACATCGTGAAGCGGCCTTCGTTGTTGGTGATGGCCGAGGTGCGGCCCGAGTAGTCGCTGCCGCTGCCGCTCACGATCACGCCCGCTGCCGGTGAGCCGTCGGGGTTTTGAACGCAACCTTCGACCTCGACTGTTTCCGATTCGATGTCGGCATTCCAGTAGCTGTAGTGGGTCACGTCGCCCTGGTAGTAGCGCTCGCCGTTGGGAGCGGTGCGCAGCATGGCGATGCCTTCCTTGGTCCAGCGGCCGGTGGCCTCGTCGAAGTGGAACAGCGGCACGTCGGCCGGTGGGTTGGGCGAGCGCGTCGACAGCGGGATGCGGATGCGCGCGTCGGTGTTGGGCGCGAGCTGCAGGCGGCGGCCGTTCGCATCGCGCAGGTCGACCTTGATGGCGCCGAAGCTCTCGATGGCGCGCACGACATTGCCGTTTTCCAGCGTGGTGTAGCCGCCGGGCATGCGCTCGGGGTCGCGTGCTGGGTCGACGTTGGTCACGCTCGCCGTCACCGGGCCGACCACGGGCGTGCCGGTCAGCGCATCGATCAGCGAGTTGGCTGGCACCTGCGCCTGCGCGGTGGTGCCGGGCAACGTGAGCGTGGCGCCGGTTTCGGCGTTGAAAACCTGTGCCGGTGCGAGCTTGAGCAGGCGCACGCGGAGGGTGGCGGCGCTGTTGGCTGGCAGCTTGACGATGGCGACGTTGTGGCCATGGCCGGTGGCTTCGACCTGCACCGGCAGGCGCTCGCTCGCGGCCAGGCCGGTGAGCGTGAAGCGGCCGTCGGCCTGTGACAGCACGCTGCGCCCGCCGGCGCTGATGCGGGCGTTGGGGACGGGTGCGTCGCTGTCCATGTCGACCACGAGGCCGGTGACGCTGGCGCCGCCTGCGGGTGGATTGTTCTTGTCGTCTTCGCCATCGCCGCAGGCGATGAGAGCGAAGGCGCTGGCCAGGGCGACCAGCCAAGGGGTGATGGATTTCATGGTGTGTTTTCGGTCGTGGCGTGTCATGACGTTTGTTCGCGCAGGCAGCCGCCCAACGCCAGCTTGCTGGTGCCGGTGAGCAGGGTCAGCGACTCGTGGCCTGGCGAGTCGAGGCCGACGTTCACGTGCTGGCGTGCCGGCACCGTCAGTTGAAAACGCCCTGCGGGCTGCTGGTGGCGGTGGCCATCAGCCGGCCGTCTTCGCTGAAGGCGTGCACGCGGGTCGCGCGCGGCTGGTCGTTCTGGTCGACGACGCAGCCGTCCAGCTGCACTTGTGCGGGCTGGCCGGCAGCCTGGCTGGCTGAGGTGGTGGTGGGCGGTGTGTCGGTGCTGCCACCGCCACAGGCGGTGAACAGGCATGCAGCGGCCACCGCCGCAACACGGTTGCGGACGAGGTTCATCAAAATCTCCGAAACGGGTTTGGGGTTCAGCGCTTGCCGGCGGTCACGGGCGGCAGGCTCTTCAAGTGCAGGTACATGGCGCGCACGTCGGTGTCGTTCATTTCCTTGAGCGACAGGAAGGGCATGACCTGGCTCACCACCGTGCCGTCGGGGCGCTTGCCGGTCTTGAACATCTCGGCAAAGGCTTCCGCCGTGGGGTAATGCGCCATCACGCTCCCTTCGCCGGGTGTCAGGTTGGCGGCGGCCGGCCACTCTGGTGGGGCTCCCGGGATCTTGCCGCCCGATAGCTGCGCGCCATGGCAGCCGATGCACGAGTTGGTGACATAAGCGCCGTGCTGCGCGTTCACCGTTTCAGGCACCGGCGTCGAGGGTGGCAGGCTGTGGTCGATGATCTCGGCCGCGTCGTGCACCACGCCGGTGGCGTACAAGGTTTTCACCAGCGGTGGTAGCTGGAGCACCGCGCTGCGGCCTTCGACCGGCGGCATCTGACGGATGTAGGCCACCATCGCCGCGAGGTCGGCGTCGGTCAGGCGTGCGTAGTCTTCACTCGGCATCACGATGGCCGGCTTGCCATTCGGCTTGACGCCATGGCGCAGCGTGCGCACCCAGTCGTCGGCGCTGTATCGGGCGACCACGTTGCCCGGGCCCGGGGTGATGTTGGGGGCGTGGATGTGCATGCCCTTGCCGTCGTTGACCACGTCTTTGCCGGCGCCGTTGACGCCGTGGCATTCGGTGCAGCCGCGCGAGAGGTAGAGGTAGCGGCCGCGCTCGATGCTGGCGGCGTCGTTCTGATACGCCACCGGCGAAATCTTCACGTCGACCGTGCGGTTCATCTTGCGCTCGCCCATCTGGGCGCCGACCACGATCGCCGAGGCGGCCACGGCCACCCCGCCCACGACGCCGATGGCGCCGCGTTTCAACCATTTGTTCATTTTGTTGCTCCGGTTCGATTCAGTGGTTGGCTCAGGGGTAGTTCACCAGCCCGGCTTGCTGCGCCACGCCGATGGCGCTGGCGAGCTTGGTCCAGTCGCGGATGTCGAGCTGCGGGCGCACCAGGTCGATCACGGCGTCGAACACCGGCGCCGGGGCGTGGGCTTTCATCTCGCCGAGCAGGCCGGCGCGTTGCACCGGGTTGAGCGCCGGCAGCATCCAGCGCAGCACTTCCATATTTTCGGCGGGGGCGATGGTGACGAGCAGGCGGTCGTGGATCTCCACCAGCTCGGCGTCGCTGTAGTGCGCCCACAGCAAGGCGTTGTTGGCGGTCTCTTCGATGTGCATGTGCTGCAGGTTCTCGGCCACGAAGAGCGCGAGGTGGCGGTACAGGCGCAGTGCCAGCGTCATGCGCTCGCAGTCGGGTGCGGCCAGCAGCGCGCGGGCTTCGCCACGCAGGGCCTCGATGCTGTGGAGATGCTCCGCATGGTCATCGACGGTGCGGCCCGCGCCGCCGGGCACGCGAGCGGCGATGGCGGTGTGCAGGAACACGTCTTCATGCGCCAGGTGCTGGGTGCAAAAGCCCAGCAGCGCTTCGAGCTGCGCCAGGGTGCGGGCGAGGTCTTGCACGTCGAACACGTCGACCCGGCCGACACGCGACAAGGTGTCGCACAGGAAGTTGCGCAGGCCCTTGTGGATGGGCTGGTACATGTCGAAGCGCGCTGCGGTGGCGGTGGCTTGTGTGGGCTGGGCGGTGAGGGTGGCCGTGTTCATGGTCGATTCCTTGGGACGTTTTGGCTGTGGTGCCGAAACGGGCTTCGGCATGGGTCGGCAGTTTTCCGCGAACGGGCGGGCCAGGCATCGCCTGAAGGAGCCATGGGTCCGTTTGGCGATGGGCCACACCCTTTCGGGTGAATGGCTCAGCCCGCGGTGGGTTCGGCCGTGAACACGCTCACCACCAGCAAAGGCACAGCGGCGTTGTTGACGAGCTGGAAGTCGCTGTTCGGTGGTACGACCAGGGTGCACGGCGACTGGAAGCGCAGCGGCCCGCCGTTGATCAGCAGCTTGCCGCTGCCCGCCAGCACGAGCGCGGCAAAGCTGCCGGCGTGCTGCTGCACGGGGGTTTGTGCGCCCGGGGGGAGGGTGTGCATCCAGACCTGGAAATCACTCACGCCGCAGGTGGGCCCGGCGGCGCAGAAACGGTGTTCGCCGGGGGTGGGGTGGACCGTGGCGCGGGAGGCCAGGTCCATCAGGTGGGCGTGGTGGATGACGTACATGGTGGCCAGTGTGTGCAGGCTGGGCGGGGTTGGCATCGCCCAAAGGAGCCATTGGGTTTGGGCAGAATGTGGGCATGCAAGCTCCGCCCCTGGCGCCCACGTTCGCCCTCGCCAAGATCCAGCCGCCGCGACCGCGCACCAGCCTCGTGGCGCGGCCCGCGCTGGAAGAGGCCCTCGGCCATGCGCTGATGCAGCAACGCCTGACCCTGCTGCTGGCTCCTGCGGGCTATGGCAAGACCTCGGCGCTCACCAGGCAGATCCGCCAGCTGCCCGAGGGCTGCGCGCTGGCCTGGGTGTCGGCCGATGAAGACGACCAGTTGCAGCGCTTCCTGTCGTGCCTGACCACCGCGCTGGAGCCGTTTGACCTGCCCTGGCGCGTGGCGCCCGAGGCGCTGGCTTTGTTGGCGCAGGCCGAGCAGGGCTTGCGCGACGTGGCCGCCGAGCTGGTCAACGCGCTCGCGGGTGCCGAAACCGAGCGTGGCTTGATCGTGGTCGACGACGCCCACCGCATCAACGACCCGCGCATCTTCAGCCTCTTGCAGGCCTTGCTCGAGCGACTGCCTGCGCCCTGGGGCCTGGTGATCGCAAGTCGCGTGGAGCCGCCCTTGTCACTGGCGCGCATGCGCGCCGAAGGTGAGCTGGCCGAGTTCCGCCAGTTCGAGCTGCGCTTCAACGAGGCCGAGGTGGCCGCCTTGCTGGCCACCAGCGAGTCGCCGGTGGCATCGGTGGCTTCGGCCAGCGAGCTGCTGGAACGCACCGATGGCTGGGCCGCCGGGTTGCGGCTGAGCCTGTCGGCCCGGCCGGGTGCGC
>JACMKJ010000560.1 GCA_014380155.1 Rhizobacter sp.
GCCCATAGGGCTTGTCACGCCGGAACTAAAACACAGTTTCAGTGCAGGCTGACAACTGCCCATAGGGCTTGTCACGCCGGAACTAAAATTGGGCAATGACCGAACCCCTGCAGCAACCCGGGCTGAACAGCCTCTCCAAATCCTTCGAACCCGCCGCCCTGGAAGCCTTCTGGGGTCCCGAATGGGAGCGCCGCGGCTACGCCACGGCCGGCCACCGCGGCAGCGGTACGCCGAAGGACGGCGCCGGTTCCTTCGCCATTCAGTTGCCACCGCCCAATGTGACGGGCACGCTGCACATGGGCCATGCGTTCAACCAGACCATCATGGACTCGCTCACGCGCTACCACCGCATGAAGGGCGACAACACGCTGTGGGTACCTGGCACCGACCACGCCGGCATCGCCACGCAGATCGTGGTGGAGCGCCAGCTGGAGCAGCAAAAGATCAGCCGCCACGACCTGGGCCGCAAGAACTTCGTGGCCAAGGTGTGGGAGTGGAAGGAACAGTCGGGCTCCACCATCACCGGGCAGATGCGTCGCATGGGCGCAAGCGTCGACTGGAAGCACGAGTACTTCACCATGGACGAGAAGCTGTCCAAGGTGGTGACGCAGACCTTCGTAACGCTCTACGAACAAGGCCTCATCTACCGCGGCAAACGCCTGGTGAGCTGGGACCCGGTGTTGAAATCGGCCGTGTCAGACCTGGAGGTCGAAAGCGAAGAAGAAGACGGCTTCCTGTGGCACATCCGCTACCCGCTGGCCGATGGCAGTGGTGAGGTCGTGGTGGCCACCACCCGCCCCGAGACCATGCTCGGCGACGTGGCCGTGATGGTGCACCCTGAAGACGAGCGCTACACCGCGCTCGTGGGCAAGCAGGTCACGCTGCCGCTGTGCGACCGCACGATCCCGGTGATTGCCGACGACTACGTGGACCGTGCCTTCGGCACCGGCGTGGTCAAGGTCACGCCCGCGCACGATGCCAACGACTACGCGGTCGGCCAGCGCCACAAGCTGCCGATGATCGGCGTGCTCGATCTCGACGCCAAGGTGAACGACAACGCGCCGCTGCCCTACCGGGGGCTGGATCGTTTTGTGGCGCGCAAGAAGGTGGTGGCCGATCTCGACGCACTGGGCCTGCTGGTCGAAGTGAAGAAGCACAAGCTGCAGGTGCCTCGCTGCGCGCGCACCGGCGCGGTGGTCGAGCCCATGCTCACCGACCAGTGGTTCGTGGCCGTGAGCAAACCCGGTCCCGATGGCAAGTCGATTGCGCAGAAGGCCGTCGACGCCGTGGCCTCCGGTGAAGTGAAGTTCGTGCCCGAAAACTGGGTCAACACCTACGACCAGTGGATGAAGAACATCCAGGACTGGTGCATCTCGCGCCAGCTGTGGTGGGGTCACCAAATCCCGGCGTGGTTCGGTGCCAACGGCGAGTTGTTCGTGGCCCACAACGAAGAAGAAGCCCGCGCCAAGGCCACGGCCGCGGGCTACAGCGGCGAACTCAAGCGCGACGAAGACGTGCTCGACACCTGGTACTCATCGGGCCTGGTGCCGTTCTCATCGCTCGGCTGGCCCGAGAAGACCAAGGAGCTCGATCTGTTCTTGCCGTCCAGCGTGCTGGTGACTGGCTACGAGATCATCTTCTTCTGGGTGGCGCGCATGATCATGCTGACCACGCACTTCACCGGCAAAGTGCCCTTCAAGACCGTCTACATCCACGGCATGGTGCGCGACAGCGAAGGAAAGAAGATGAGCAAGTCCGAAGGGAACGTGCTCGACCCGGTGGACTTGATCCAGGGTGTGGACCTCGACACGCTGGTGAAAAAATCCACCGTCGGCCTGCGCAAGCCCGAGACCGCGCCCAAGGTGGCGGCCCGCGTGAAGAAAGAGTTCCCCGACGGCATGCCGGCTTACGGCGCCGATGCGCTGCGTTTCACCATGGCCAGCTACGCGAGCTTGGGCCGCAACATCAACTTCGACACAAAGCGCGCCGAGGGCTATCGCAACTTCTGCAACAAGCTCTGGAACGCCACCAAGTTCGTGCTGATGACCTGCGAAGGGCAGGACTGCGGGCTGAAGGAACACAGCAAGGCCGAATGTGCGCCGGGCGGTGCCTTCCACGGCTACATGAGCTTCAGCCCCGCCGACCGTTGGATCACGAGTGAATTGCAACGTGTGGAAGCGGAGGTGGCCCAAGGCTTTGCCGAATACCGCCTCGACAACGTAGCCAACACGCTCTACCAGTTCGTGTGGGACGAGTACTGCGACTGGTACATCGAGATCGCCAAGGTGCAAGTCCAGACTGGCGACGAATCGCAACAGCGCGCCACCCGCCGCACGCTGATCCGCGTGCTGGAGACCATGCTGCGACTGCTGCACCCGATCGCGCCCTTCATCACCGCCGAGTTGTGGGACACCGTGGCGCCGATCGCCGGGCGCAAGTCGAGCGAGAGCATCGTGACTGCCGCCTACCCGCAAGCGCAGCTGGAACGCATCGACACGAATGCCGATGCCTGGGTTACCAAGCTCAAGGGGCTGGTGAGCGCCTGCCGCACCTTGCGCAGCGAGATGTCTCTGTCACCGGCCGCGCGCGTGCCGTTGAACGGCTTTGGAGACCCCGCCTTCCTGCGCGAAGCCGCACCGGTGCTCAAGGCGCTGGCGAAGGTCTCGGAAGTGAATGTCTTTGACGACGAGGCCGCCTTCAGCGCTGCGACGAGCCAGTCACCGGTGGTCGTGCAGGGCGAGTCGCGCCTCGCATTGCATGTGGAGATCGACGTTGCCGCCGAGAAGGAGCGCTTGAACAAAGAGATCACGCGCTTGCAAGGCGAGATTGCCAAGGCGAGCGGCAAGCTGTCGAACGAGTCTTTCGTGGCGCGTGCGCCGGCGGCGGTGGTGGCTCAGGAGCAGCAGCGCATCGCCGAGTTCACGGCAGCTCTGGCTAGGCTGCAAGATCAGTTGGCACGCCTGGGTCCGTCGACCTGAACTCGCGGGGCGCTGGCGGCGTGGCTGCCAGCAGCTCGTCGATGCGCCGGGCCACCGCCCACGAGCTTCGCAGCCGCGACTCGCGCGTGGTGCTGCCCACACGTGGCGTGATTTGCAGGGTGTCCATGCCGTTGAGTGGGCGGCCTTCGTCGAGCGCGCCGGGCTCCAAGCTGTCGAGCCAGCACGCGGCCACACGCCCGCTGATCAACACATCGGCCAGTGCGCGCTCGTTGAACACGCCCGAGTGCGCCACGCTCACGATCACTTGACTGGGTTTGCAGAACGGCAGGAAGCGTTCACCCAGCAGGCCGTGGTAGCGACTGAAGTAGTTGAGCTGCACGCACACTGCGTCACTCGTTTCGAGCAACTCGCGCAGGCCCAGCGGAGTGACACGCCAACGCTCCCACACGCCGTCGGTGGCGTGCAGGGAGGGGTCGTAGCCCACCACCCGCGAGCCAAACCCGCTCAGCATGTTGACCATGGCTTTGGCAGCGGGCGGCATGCCGATCAGGCCCACGGTGCAGGCGCCGAGTTCGCGGCCCACCAGCATGCCGTCGGCTCCTTCAACCGGCACGCGGCGCAGCAGCGACAACATGGCGCCGATCATGAACTCGGCTTCGGCCTGCGCGGTTGCGGTGAGGCTGCGCACCACCTCGATGCCGGCGCGCGAGCAGGCGTCGAGGTCGATGTTTTCTGCACCACCGCTCACCCGCCCCACGGCACGCAGCACCGGCGCGTAATGCAGCGTGGCCGCGTCCAGCGCGAGCATCGAGGGCAACACCAAGGCTCGCACGTTGTAGAGCGATTGCCTGAACTCGCGCAGCTCACGTGTCAGCTCCGGGGCATATCGCACCGAATAACGCTCCGCCAACCATTGTGTGACTTCCGCCTCCAGCGGCTCGATGATCAAAATGTCCATGCCATCCCACTCATGCTCGGTGTACGCGCGTCACAAAGCGCATGACACAATGAATTCGAAGCATCCCCTCACTCCTTGGACGATTGTAAGCAAATGTTAGTCACCAAAGCGATCTTTCCTGTAGCAGGCCTCGGTACGCGCTTCCTGCCCGCGACAAAAGCCCAACCCAAAGAGATGCTTCCGGTGGTCGACAAGCCGCTGATCCAGTACGCGGTCGAAGAAGCTTATGCCGCCGGAGTGCGCGAGATGATCTTCGTGACCGGCCGCCACAAGCGCCCGATCGAAGATCACTTTGACATGACCTTCGAGCTGGAAGTAGCCCTCGAACAGGCGGGCAAGCAGGAACTATTGGACGTTGTGCGCTCGGTCAAACCCGATGACATGGAGTGCATCTACGTGCGCCAGCCGCAGGCCCTGGGCCTCGGCCACGCCGTGTTGTGCGGCCAGCGCCTGGTCGGTAACCATCCCTTTGCCGTGCTGCTGGCCGACGACCTGATGGTGGGCACCAAGCCGGTGCTGCAGCAGATGACCGAGCAGTTCAACGAATGGCGGGTCTCCATCCTGGCCGTTCAAGAGGTGCCGGCCGAGCACACACGCCGCTACGGCATCGTGGCAGGCACGCCAGTGAATGACTTGCTGATGGACGTGAGCCGCATCGTCGAAAAGCCCGCGCCCGAAGATGCGCCCTCGCGCCTGGGTGTGGCCGGGCGCTACATCTTGACGCCGGGGGTGTTTCACGAGATCGCCAACCAGCCTCGTGGCGTGGGCGGTGAAATCCAGCTCACCGACGGCATTGCCGGCCTGCTACGCCGCGAAAAGGTGTTTGCCTATCGCTACGAAGGCAAGCGCTACGACTGCGGCAGCAAAGAGGGCTTTTTGCAGGCCAATGTGGAGCTGGCGCTCAAGCACCCGCAGCTCGGCCCGGGTTTCCGTGACTACCTGCGGTCGCTGGAGATCTAGAACTGACAGCCCCTCGTTCGACGGGTACGTCGAACGATCCCCCGAGGGGATGCGGGCCGGCTTGGCAGCGGCCAGTCGCTCGACCCGCCCTCGCTTATCTGCGCCTGAGAAAGTGCACGAACTCGTCGTTGGCAGCTGACTGCTCCACGAGTTCGTTGCCCGTCTGCCGGGCAAAGGCCTGAAAGTCGCGCATCGACCCCGGGTCGGTGGCCACCACCTTGAGCACCTCGCCGCTGTGCATGTCGGCCAAAGCTTTCTTGGCTTTCAGGATGGGCAGCGGGCAGTTGAGGCCCCGGGTGTCGAGTTCTTTCTGGAAGTCCATGGGCTGAGCCTCATTCAGTCGGCCGACGCGGCGGCAAGTCGAGCCATTGCGGTGTGATGCCGCGCGAGACCAGCCAGTCGGCCATGGCCTGCCCGGTGCCGGCAGGCCAGCATTTCACTTCGGCCGGTGGAATCGTCTTGTACTCGGCCAGCTCGGGTGACAGCACGATCTCGCCACGCGCCACGGCGTGGTAGGCAATGATCACCTGGTTCATGCGCTTGAATTCGTAGACACCGATCAGCTTGAGCGAATCCACCTGCAACGAAGTTTCTTCGGCCACCTCACGGGCAATGCCGTCCATCGGCGTTTCGCCGGCCTCCATGAAGCCGGTGATCAGCCCGAAGAACTTGCCCGGCCAGGCCGCATTGCGCGCGAGCAAGACCTGGCCCTCGCGGTCGGCCAGCTCGATCACGGCGGCAAGCACCGGCGTCGGGTTGTTCCAGTGGGTCCATTCGCAGGCCGGGCAACGGGTGCGAACCTTCGCGCCGCCGTCTTCTTCTTGCGAAATCTGCTGCAGCGGGGTGGCGCAGTTGGGGCAGTAGTTGAATTGGTGCTTCATGGTCAGGCAGGAAAGACGCCAGTCGAAAGATAACGGTCACCGCGGTCGCAGACGATGAAGACGATGGTGGCGTTTTCCACCGTCTTGGCGATCTCCAGTGCCACCCACGCCGCGCCCGCAGCCGAAATACCGCCAAACAGGCCTTCTTCACGCGCGAGGCGGCGTGCCATGTCTTCGGCTGCGTCTTGTGTCACGTTGACGGTGTCGTCGATGTGCGTCGGGTCGTAGATCTTGGGCAGATAGGCCTCGGGCCACTTGCGGATGCCGGGGATGCGCGAGCCTTCGGCCGGCTGCGCACCGACCACACGCACGTCTGCATTTTTCTCCTTGAGGAAACGCGAAACGCCGGTGATGGTGCCGGTGGTGCCCATGGCGCTCACGAAGTGCGTGATCTGCCCGTCGGTGTCGGCCCAGATCTCGGGCCCGGTGGTCTCGTAGTGCACACGCGGGTTGTCGCCGTTGGCGAACTGGTCGAGCACCCGGCCCTTGCCGTCGCGTTGCATCTGCTCGGCCAGGTCGCGCGCGTATTCCATGCCGCCGCTGCGTGGCGTGAGCACGAGCTCGGCGCCGAAGGCCTTCATGGTTTGCGCACGTTCGATGCTCAGGTCCTCGGGCATGATCAGAATCATGCGATAGCCACGAATCGCCGCGGCCATCGCGAGCGCGATGCCGGTGTTGCCGGAGGTGGCTTCGATGAGGGTGTCGCCAGGCTTGATGTCACCGCGCTCTTCGGCGCGGCGGATCATGCTGATCGCAGGCCGGTCTTTCACCGAGCCAGCCGGGTTGTTGCCTTCGAGCTTGCCAAGAATAACGTTGCCCCGGCGGTCGTTTTCAGCCCCGGGAACACGCACCAGGCGAACGAGCGGTGTGTGCCCGATCGCGTCTTCAATCGTCTTGTATCGCACCATGGTCTCTCCTGGCCCGGATTGTGGCAGGGCCATGGAGCAGGTGCAGAAGAAGGGGTGGTGCCTCGGGTCGGAATCGAACCGACACTCCTTGCGGAACGGGATTTTGAGTCCCGCGCGTCTACCAATTTCGCCACCGAGGCCAGTGCAGCAGAGGCCGCGATTTTGCCACAGGCCACCGGTCGCTTTGGTCAAACCGGGTACGCTTGCGGCTTTATTCTCTTGGCCCGCCGCATGCCGCCGATTCCGCCGATCACCCAATTCCTGATGCTGGCTTGCACGGCGATCTTTTGCCTGCAACAAATATTGCCGATTGCGCGCTGGTTCGCGCTCTTCCCGGTGGCCAGCAGCCTCTTCCTACCGTGGCAGCCCTTGACCTACGCCTTCTTGCACGGCGACATGCTGCACCTGTTCTTCAACATGCTGGGCCTGTGGATGTTTGGCGCCGAGCTCGAGGTGATGTGGGGTCGCAAGCGCTACCTGAGTTTTCTGGCGATCGGTGCCATCTTCGGCGCCATCACCTTCATGGTGGCAACCGCCTTGCCCGGCATGGGTGCCAACAGCCTGGTCGGCGCCTCGGGTTCGATCTATGCCTTGTTGATGGCCGCGGCGATGTACTTCCCCGACCGCACCATCATGCCGCTGTTCCCGCCGATCCCGATGAAGATGAAGGTGTTCGTGGCCGTGTTCGGCGCCATCTCGCTGGTGCTCGGCCTGGCCGGTGGCCTGGGTTCGCTGGCCCACCTGGGCGGCATGATCGGCGGCTTCCTGACCATTCGCTACTGGCGCGGGCAAGCACCCTTCAATCGCCGGCGTTGAGCGTCAGGCAAGCAGGCCTTCGTTCACCGTGGGGTAGCTCAGCTTCAGTCGCAGCTCACGCTTGAGGCGGGTGTTGTCGAGCCGGCGTGACTCGCTCATGAACGACTGCTGCACCGCCGACATCTGCTCGCTCGCCTTTTGCCTCGTGATGCGCGGCGGGCGGGGCAAGCCGCAAAGGTCGGCGGCCAGGTCGAAGTAGTCACCCATCGTCAGCTCGGTGTCGTCGCTCGTGTGGAACACCCGCTGCGGCAGGCCGCGGTGCAGCGCTGCCACGCAGGCGCGTGCAAGGTCATCGGCGTGGATGTGGTTGGTGAAGACGTCGTCACCGGCCGCCAACACCGGCGTCCCTCGCGCCAGCCGCTCGCGCGGGTGGCCGCCAGGGCGGTCGCCCGCATAGATGCCGGGGATGCGCAAAACGCTGACGCTGGCGCCGAGCGCACGGCCGTACCAGCGCACACGCGCCTCGGCGTCCACACGGCGGCGCGCGCGGTCGGTGGTAGGGTTCACGGCACGGGTTTCATCGAAGCGCGCGCCTTGTGCGTCGCCATACACCCCGCTGGTGCTGGCGTAGACGATGCGCCGCACGCGCCCTTTGCGCGCGAGGGCCTGCAGCAGGTGCCGGGTGCGCGTGTCGCTCTCGCCTTGGCCGAGCGGGGGCGCGAGATGCAGCACTGCATCGGCCATGCCGGCGAGGCGCGCCAGGGTCGCCGGCTGATCCAGGTTGCCGATCAACGGCACCACACCGGCCTCACGCAAAACCGGCGCACGTTGTGGGCTCGACGTGAGCGCGAGCAGGCGCCAACGGCCTCGCAGCAAGCGCACGACGCGCATCCCCACATCGCCACAACCGACGATCAACAAAGTGGGGCGTTTGAAACGTGTGGGCAGGCTGGCCTGAAGGGTCATGGAACGAGCGGGCAAAATTGCGGGCTGATTTGCGAAAGTGCTGACCGAGGTTATCCGATGACGTTCACCGTGACCGTGCTGCCCAGCGGCGTGAGTTTCTCCGTCGACCGCGACGAGCCCATCCTCGCGGCTGCCATCCGCCAGGGTGTGGGCCTGCCGTACGGTTGCCGCGACGGCGCTTGCGGCTCGTGCAAGTGCAAGCTGATCGAAGGCCGCGTGATCCACGGCACCCACCAGGCCAAGGCCCTGAGCCCAGCCGAAGAAGAGGCTGGCTACACCCTCACCTGCCGCGCCGCGCCGCAAACCGACGTGGTGCTCGAAGCGCGCACCGTGGCCGGCGCGGGCGAATTTGCCGTGCGCAAGATGCCTTGCCGTGTGACGACGCTCCGCAAACCGAGCCACGACGTGGCCGTGCTGCAACTTCAATTGCCTGCCAACGATGCGCTGCAATACCGCGCTGGGCAGTACATCGAGTTCATCCTCAAAGATGGGCACCGCCGCAGCTACAGCATGGCAAATGCGCCCAGCACGCAGGGCGACAAGCCTGGCATCGAGCTGCACATCCGACACATGCCGGGCGGCGTGTTCACCGACCATGTATTCGGCGCGATGAAAGAGAAAGAAATCCTGCGCCTCGAAGGCCCGTTCGGCAGCTTCTTCCTGCGAGAAGACAGCGACAAGCCGATCGTGCTGCTGGCCAGCGGCACCGGCTTCGCGCCGGTGAAAGCCATCGTCGAGCACCTGCGATTCAAGGGCATCACACGGCCCACCGTCTTGTACTGGGGCTGCCGCAGCCTCGCCGATCTTTACATGCACGACTGGTGCGTGGAGGCCGCGCGCACCCTGCCGAGCTTGCGCTATGTGCCGGTGCTCTCGGAGCCGTTGCCGCACGACGGCTGGATGGGTCGCACCGGCTTCGTCCACCAGGTGGTGATGAGCGACCTGCCTGATCTGTCGGGCCACCAGGTGTATGCCTGTGGTGCGCCGGTGATGGTGGACTCGGCGCAGCGCGACTTCGTGGCGCTGTGCGGGCTGCCCGCGGATGAGTTCTACGCCGACAGTTTCACCTCCGAGGCAGACAAGCACGGCGCATGAAAAAGGCCGCGCCTCCTTGCGGAGCGCGGCCTCATCCAATCGAGCGCAGATTACTTCTTGATCTCTTTGGATGCCGGCGTGCTGCCACCATCCACCCCCAGCCGGCCACCCGTGCCCAAACCACCCTTGACGGTTTGCGCCTTGTAGCTGCGCAGCGACTTGACCATCTGGTTGAACGAATCGGCAAATGCGGCCACCACCACCTTGCCTTGCGGCGTGTTGGCATAACCCCCCCCACCACCGGCCAGGCCACCCGTGAAAGCTGCACCGAACAGGCCGAAGTCGAAGTTGCCAGCCGTGCCTTCAGCGGCGGCGATCTGCACGCCCGAGCGGTTGTCGATCAGCAACAAGGTGGTCGACGCTTCGTTGCGCTTCACGTTGCCAGCCACGGCGCCGAGCACGCCCAGCTTGCCGGTGAGCAGGCCACCGCTTGCGCCACCCGTGCGGCCGGAGAACTGGATCGCCGGGCTCATGGTGTAGTCGGCCGACACCATCTGGCCCTTCTGGAAGTTGCTGCCCTGGCGCATTTCGCCCGAGGCCTCGAGCTCCCGCTCGCGCATCATGTTGTTCATTGCGCGGCCGCGCTCGACGATGACGAAACAGTTGCTCTGCTGGATCATCAAGCGCAGCACCGGCAGCGTGGAGCCGAGTTGGTTGCGACGCAGTTCGTAGTACCAGGGTGCGTTGGTTTCTTCTTGCAGCGCCACCGTGCCGAGCGTTTCAGCACACTTCTCGAGCTGGCTGTTGTTGCCTTCGGCGGTGCCGCCGCCAGCCGAGCCGGAGACCACACCCTTGTTGCCTCCCAACGAGGGTGCTGTGGAGCCGCAGCCGCTGAGCAAGAGCCCTGCGAATGCTGCAAGCGCAAATGGTTTGATCAGGGTCGCGTTCATTGAAACCTCTCAACGGTGTGCATGCCGAAACGGGCTGCTGAGAAGTATAGATTCGGGTGCACACCAAAGCGCCCCCTGAACAGCGGGAGGTGACTTTGGTCGCCCTCGCAACTCTTGGGTGACCTATTCGCCCAGGTAAGCCGCCCGCACCTTGGGGTCGCTGAGCAGAGCCGAGGCCTCGCCACTCATGGTGACCTCACCCGACTCCATCACATACCCCCGGTTGGCCAGCTGCAGCGCGCGGCTGGCGTTCTGCTCGACCAAGAGGATCGTCACCCCCTGCTTGGCGATGTCGGCCACCACCTCGAAGATCTTGTCGACCATGATGGGCGACAGCCCCATCGACGGCTCGTCCATCAGCAGCACCTTGGGCCGTGCCATCAGCGCACGCCCCATCGCCAGCATCTGCTGCTCGCCGCCCGACATCGTGCCGGCCAGCTGGTTGCGCCGCTCCTTCAGGCGCGGGAAGATGCCGAACACCTTGTCGATGTCGGCGTCGATCTCCTTGTCGTTGCGCACGAAGGCGCCCATCAGCAGGTTCTCGGTGATCGTCATGCGGGAGAAGACGCCGCGCCCCTCGGGCACCATCACCAGGCCTTGTTTGACCAGGTCCCAGGCGCCCTGCCCTTTGATCGACTTGCCCAGGTACTCGATCTCACCGGCGGCCACCGGCTGCAGCCCGGTGATGGCCTTGAGCGTGGTGGTCTTGCCCGCGCCATTGGCGCCGATCAGGCTGACGAGTTCACCTTCGTTGACTTCGAAGGACACGCCCTTCACGGCCTGGATGCCGCCGTAGGCCACCTTGAGCCCGCTGACTTTGAGGAATGTGGTGCTCATGTTCAATGTGCCTTGTGGCCGGCGCCGAGGTAGGCCTCGATCACCTTCTCGTTGCGTTGCACCTCGGCCGGCGTGCCTTCGGCGATCTGTTTGCCGTAGTCGAGCACCGTCACGCGGTCGCACAGGCCCATCACCAGCTTCACGTCGTGTTCGATCAGGAGGATGGTGCGGCCGTCCTTGCGGATGGTGTCGATCAGCTCGCGCAGCACCACCTTCTCGGTGGCGTTCATGCCGGCGGCAGGTTCGTCGAGTGCGATCAGCTTGGGGTCGGTGGCCAAGGCGCGTGCGATCTCGAGGCGGCGCTGGTCGCCGTAGCTCAGGGTGCGTGCCTTGAACTCGGCGTATTTGCCGATGCCCACGTAGTCGAGCAGCTCCTGGGCTCGCTTGGCGATGGCGGCTTCTTCGGCCTTGAAGCTGGCGGTGCGGAAGACCGCGCCGACCAGGCCGGAGGCGGTGCGCACGTGGCGCCCGACCATCACGTTCTCGAGCGCCGTCATCTCGGCGAAGAGGCGGATGTTCTGGAAGGTGCGCGCAATGCCGGCCTTGGCCACCTCGTGCACGGCACTCGGCTTGTAGGGCTTGCCCCCCAGTTCGAAGCTGCCGGAGTCGGGTGTGTACAGCCCGGTGAGCACGTTGAAGAAGGTGGTCTTGCCGGCGCCATTGGGGCCGATCAGGCCGTACACCTGGCCGGCCTCGATGCTGATGCCCACGTCGGAGAGGGCTTGCAGACCACCGAAGCGCTTGGAGACACCGCTGACCTTGAGTACGTTTGTCATGGTCGGCTCCTCACTTGCCTTGTGGCACGGGCGCTGCCTTGCCGTGCTCGGGTGTGGGCCACAGGCCGCGCGGGCGGGCCAGCATGATGGCGATCATGGCCAGCGCGATCAGCAGCTGGCGCAGGATGGCGGCGTCGAGCCGGCCATCGGTCATGTTTTGAAGCGGGCCGGCCACATAGCGCAGCACCTCGGGCAAGGCTGCCAGCAGCAAGGCGCCAAGGATCACGCCAGGAATGTGCCCGATGCCGCCGAGCACCACCATCGCGACGATCATCACCGACTCTTGCAGGCTGAAGGACTCGGGCGAGACGAAGCCCTGGAAGCTGGCGAACAGCACGCCGGAGACGCCGCCAAAGGTGGCGCCCATGCCAAAGGCCAAGAGCTTCAGGTTGCGGGTGTTGATGCCCATGGCCTTGGCGGCGATTTCGTCTTCGCGAATCGCCATCCAGGCGCGGCCGATGCGTGAGCGCTCGAGCCGGTAGCAGATCAGCACGCTGAAGATGACCAGCACCAGGAACAAGTAGTAGTAGTTGGTGACCGAGGGGATCTCGAAGCCGAAGAAGGTGTGCGACTTGGCGAAGTCGTAGCCGAAGATCTGGATGGATTCGATCTGGCTCAGCCCCTTGGGGCCGTTGGTGATGTTGACCGGCGCATCGAGGTTGGTCAGGAAGACGCGGATGATCTCGCCGAAGCCGAGCGTCACGATGGCCAGGTAGTCGCCGCGCAGTTTGAGCGTGGGCGCGCCAAGCA
>JACMKJ010000561.1 GCA_014380155.1 Rhizobacter sp.
CCGCCATTCGTAGCAGGCGGTGGTGCCGCGGTCGAGGCGCACGGCGATCAGCTCCTCGGCCTCGAAGGGCTCGCCCGTGTTCAGCGTGTGGCGGAACTGCTGCACGATGTCATCTGCGCGGGCCGGCCCCCACAAGGCCTGCATCACCGCCGCCAGGTCTTGGCCGATGAGGCCCGGGATGTTGCCGAACTCGGGCAGCGCCACCGGGTTGACCTGGCAGATGCGCAGCTCAGCGTCCACCAGGTAGATGCCCAGCGGTGCGTCGTCGAACAGCGTCTCGAACTGCGCCGTGCGCAGGCGCAGGGCTTCGGCGGCCTGCTCGCGTTCAGTCAGGTCGTAGAAGTAGCAGACCACGCCGAAGCCGTCGTCCGGGAGCACGATGCGTTCGATCTTCCAGTCGTAGGACTCGATCTCGGGCGTGTCCCTGCGCAGTTCACCCACCGTCGGCTCGGCGTGGGCCACACCGCTGTCCAGGGTGTGGCGAAAGTGGGCCAGCACCTCGCCCGCGAAGGGCTCAGGCCAGACCGCGCGCACGATGTCGCCAAAGTCGCGGCCGATCAACGGCCGAACACTGGCGAAGGCCTTGCGCGCCGCCGCGCTGGCATGACACAAGCGGAACTGCGCATCGACCACATAAACACCAAAGGGCGCGTTTTCGATCAGGCTGTTGAAGGTGGCGCGCTGGCTCTCCGCGCTGCCGTGCAGCCCCAGCGCCGTCGCTGCCGTGGTGAGCGCCGGCGCTGCCGTGGTTGACGCCAGCGCAGCCACGGCCTGCAATGCGGGCGCTGCAAAAAGCGCGAGGTCTTGCAATTGCCGCAAGTCCTCGGCGCCGAAGTTTGAAGCCGCGTCGTGGGTCACCGCCCACACCGTGCCGGCCGTTTTGCCGGCTGCGCCAAACGGCACGATCAGGGCATGTTCGGCGGTCGGTTGAGGGGTCGTGGCTTCGCGGGCTGGGTCGCCTGGATCGAGCAGCAGCCGACTGCTTCCGCTGTGAGCCTGCCAGCGGCCAGCGATGGCAGGCCAATTCACCAACGCGGCGCCGTCGCTTTGCACGCTCAACACGCTGACCCCGGCGGACCCGGCCTTCAGCAGCGCGAGCACGTGATCGGCCAAAAGCTGGCAGACGGTGTGCGGTGCCTCGCCCAGCGCCTTGGCCAACGCCACGAGGGCAGCAACTTCTGCAGCGGCGCTGGCAGGGCGGGGCGGCCGCTGCGCCGGTGTCGCGCCGATCAACGGGCTCTGCGCGACCGCTGAACATGGCTTCACGCCAGCGGGCAGAGTCAGAGCAAGCCGGTCGGTGGCGGCAGTCATCGCGCGAGCCGGACCGGATTTGAAGCTGCCATGTGTCGTTCTCTTGCGTGCGGTGGTCGCTTTCGAGTGTCGTCTAGTTTGCTGCGGAGTCCCAGACCTCGTGGCGAGCTGAGAGCGTTCGAGCAACACGCCAACGCCTTGGCCGGCAAGCTCATGCCCCGGGTTGGCGCCATGCGCCTGAGCGCAATACCGCTGAGCTTCCCGAGCAGCCGTCCAGGCTGCTGTGGCATCAAGCAAAATAAAGGCGCCCAAGGCGAAAGCTCACCGGGCATGGTATCCACAGAGCTGCCTGCCCCAGGTACCCCCTCAAGACGTCAACAAAGTTCTTATCCGGAATGAAAGTTGACTTGGCGTTCGGAGAACTTGGAGCAAGGCCCGTTGATGTTGACGATGCCCACTTTGATCAGCTTGTAGAGGCCTTCGATAAGTTGGGCAAGCGAATGCGCCCTTCGATGGCTCCTGACGCGGAGATTCCATCCGATGGATGGCCGAATGCAAAAGAATCGTGGCAAAGGACCGTGCCGGCGTTGACGACCTACTTATCGTCGCCGGCGGGCCCGATCAGACAGGGAAGCAGTTTCCAGCCGAAGCCATACTGGCACCATCGAGAGGACGTACCCCGGCAAGCCGAGTCACGCCTCTCATCTCAAACGTTAGCCAGCAGAGGAACCTATGCAACTTTTCGTTTTGAATGTCATGGTCGTATCACTGCTGTTGGCAGCGCAGCCAAGTCATGCCCAGTCGGAGAAGCCAAGCTACGGAATCCGCGACCCTGATCCACCCACAGGCTCAGGCATACGGCGCGAAGTTGTCAAAGGGGCTGTCCTTCCGATAAACAAACGCTACGCTGAGCTCACGGCCGAGGAAAAAGCCACCTTGAATCGGTACTACGAACGGGTGGATCCTGGAGATGAACCACCCTTTCCGGCAGAAGGACTCCGTCCAATCTATGAGGCAATGCGGAAGGGGCAAAACAAACTCGGGGTAACCGGTGAGCTCATTCTTCTTGCGACGGTCGCAGTGGACGGAGAAGTCATCGAAGTCAAATCCCTTGGCTCGCCAAGCGAAGAGATGACCAAATTCGCCGCCTCCGTCCTCTTCTTCACAAAGTTCCAGCCCGCCGTATGCGGAGGCAAGCCTTGCCAGATGCAATTCCCGTTTGCATACAGCTTCAGTCGGTGGTGATGCCGGCCAACCCTTCCCTCATGTCAAACGTCACCGCGCACTCGAACCATGCCCATCACTCCCTTTCACTTCGGTCCTGGTGCGCTGCTGCATGCCGTTGCACCGAAGCACGTGAGCTTCTTGTCTTTCTGTGCGGCCAATGTGCTCATTGATTTCGAGTCGCTGTACAACCTTGTCTATCGGCATCACCCGGTACACGCGTTCTTCCATACCTACGTTGGAGCCACGGTCGTCCTCGTAGCCGTCGTCCTGCTGTTTCTAGGTTCTCGCTGGTTTGCTTCCCGCTACTGGCTTCCCAATCTGCTTCGGTGGCGTGAGCTCGGTTCCAAACAAGTTGTCATTGGTGCGGCACTGGGAGCGTACTCACACGTCATCCTGGATAGCGTTATGCATCAAGACATTCGGCCGCTTTCGCCCTTCGCCGCCAGCAATCAGCTGTTGGGTGTCATCCCTCTCACCACCCTCCATCTGGTTTGCCTGGCTCTTGGCGCAGTTGGCGGCCTCGTCGTAGCGACCAGGTGGTTTGTTGCCGGCGGAGAGAATGCGCGCTAATCCTTTCGTCGAGAGGGGCGGCCAAGGGCTATCGCCCTCGCCGGTCCCTCATGTCAAACGCCAGAGCGCACGAAGCAAGCAGGTGCGCCGCACTGAACAAGCCTCAGATTTCGCATTCACACACAAGGATCTCACCCCATGCCAGAAGTCAATATCGATCTCTCGTCCATGCGGCACATTCGCGCAGCCAGCGAAGTGGGCGCGGCTTCTGATGGCCAAGCCATCGTCCTCAACCTGGAGATGGAAGGCGGCAGCACGGAGCGGTTCGCGATGAGTCCATCACGGGTCGGGCAACTGGTGGCTTCCCTGTTGTTTGCCTCCGAAGTGGCGGCCAAAGACCGGTTGATTGCTGCCGGGAAGATGGCAAAACCTGGCGAACAGTCGACGCTCATCGACATCGTTCGCATCAACGCCAGTTCAGCGCCGGGCGCTGACTATGTGTGCATTCGCATGGTCATTGGCGAGGGCGTGAACCTCGATTTCCGCATTCCCCTGGCGATCGTCCCCGCGTTGCAGGGAAAGATCACTGAGGCTTTGGCGGTTGCACAGGGTGGGGTCTGACGTCCTGCCGGCCAATGTGAAAACCCGACATGAGGGATGTCGATTTCCGGCGTGCTGATTCGTCGTATGCAGGCGCAGTGAACCCTTCATCAACGGCTCGCGCCAGCCAAGGAATCTGATCATGGAACCCAAAATCGTCAACCGTTCGCAGCTTGAAGTGGTCGGCATGCGGATCAGCACCACACCCATGTCGCCAGAGATTCCGGCGCTCTGGCCGCGGTTCGTAGATCGAATGCGTGAGATCGAGCCCATCCTCGAGCCGCAGGTCAGCTACGGCGTGATGCAAATGGCGCCAGGAGAACCCGAGAGGCTGGACTACCTGGCCGCCGTATCTGTGACTTCCGCGGTGAGCGTTCCAGAGGGAATGACCCGGCAGACCCTCCCTGCGGGTGCCTATGCAGTTTTCGAGTTTCCGCTGTCCGACATCGGCTCCGCTTTCGGGTACATATTCGACACGTGGTTGCCCGCGTCAGGTTTCTTGCAAGCCGAATCACCGCTCTTCGAGCGGTACAACGAAAACTTTGATCCAGGAAATCCGAAGTCCCTGGTGGAGGCCTACATTCCGGTTCGCCCGGGTGCCGGCAACGCCTGACCGCTCCCTCTTGTCAAACCTTGGGCCGCACTGCGAGGTATCCCGATATGCAGACGTCTGACACCCCGACCCTCTACGACTGGCTGGGCGGTATCGATGCACTGAATCGCCTGACGACGCGCTTCTATGAGCACGTGCACCAAGACGATTTGCTCAAGCCTGTCTTTGCCCACATGGGGGCCGATCACCCGGCGCATGTGGCCGCCTTCCTGGCGGAGGTTCTCGGTGGCCCTGCGGCCTACTCCGAGCGCCACGGGGGTCACCCCCGCATGATTCAGCAGCATTTGAATCGCCACCTCACGCAAGACAAGCGGCGACGTTGGGTCGAGCTGCTTCTCGCCACCGCCGATGAGCTCGGCCTGCCGGAAGACCCGGAGTTCCGATCTGCGCTGGTGGGCTACCTGGAATGGGGGTCGAGGCTCGCTGTGATCAACTCGCAGCCAGGGGCCAGCGTGGATGAACACGCGCCCATGCCCAAGTGGGGCTGGGGCGAAGTCAAGGGCCCCTACACAGGCTGAGCTTCGCCTGCTTTACCACGGAGTCGCCATGTCAACGGAAACCCTCCAATCCCTGTTTGCCTACAAGGCCTGGGCCAACCGTGAGCTGTTCGCTCTCTTGGTGACGCTGCCAGCTGAACACGGCGAACAGCTTCACACCTGCACGCGCACGCTCAATCACATCTACGTCGTGGACCGACTATTTCGCGCGCACCTCAGCGGCGAGCCCCGACCGTTTGATGCCACCAACACGAAAGAAACGCCCGCCCTTGCGCAACTGCGGGTCGACGTCGAGGCCACCGACGCCTGGTACGTCAACTACGTGGCCACGCTGCCCGCTTCGGCCTGTGTTGAAACTCTGGATTTCGCCTTCACCGACGGCGACCGAGGCCGCATGTCCCGCGAAGAAATCCTGCTCCACGTGGTGACCCACGGTGGGTACCACCGAGGCAATGTGGGTCAGGTGCTCAAGTCGATTTCGGTGGCACCGCCGCGCGATCTGTACACCAAGTTCCTGCATCAAAGCGAGCCCGCGAGAAGGTCGGCGTGACGCTTCACATGCGGCCACCCGCGCTGGTCATCTTCGACTGCGATGGGGTTCTCGTTGACAGCGAACACATCAGCCACTCCGTTCTCCACACGATGTTGCTGGAGAGCGGTGTCAGCATTTCATACAAAGAGACGATCGATCGATTCATCGGCATCTCGAATGTGGGCTTCCTCAAGGAGGTCGGCGGGCTGTGTGGCGGTGTGGCGCCGGCGGGTTTTCTCGATCGGTTTCGAGACGCAACGCTGGCTGCCTTCTCTGAACACCTCACTGCCGTGGCCGGGGTAGAAGAAATCCTTCTTTCCCTGCCCGTGCCTTACTGCGTGGCGTCAAACGGGCCGCACTTCAAGATGCAGGCCACCCTTGGCAAGACCCGTTTGCTCAAGCACTTCACCAACCAGATCTTCTCTTTCGAAGATGTAGAGCGGCCCAAGCCGGCGCCCGATCTGTTTTTGCATGCAGCCCGGTCGCTGGGCGCCGATCCGAGCGAATGTGTCGTGGTCGAAGACTCGCCGACCGGTGTGCAGGCGGCCAGAGCCGCAGGAATGCGAGCCCTGGGCTACGCCGCCATGACATCACCCCAGAAGCTGCTCGATGCAGGTGCACACGCCGTGTTTGGCAGCATGAGCCACTTGCCGGCACTTCTTCGCAGCGTGGGGTGAGGGGGCGAGAGTGGCGGGCCTCAGCGCCGCGCGGCCTGCCGCTTCGAGGGTTGCATCGCTTCGGTCGGCCAGCCGTAAGAAGCGACGAGCACCGTCTTGATCGTGGGGGTGGTGGTTTGTTTCACCTGAACCACCCGGTCTTCGTTCTTCGCCGTGGGGGTGGTCACGCGTGGCTTGCCGGAGGCAGTGGCTTTCGAGGTAGTTTTCAAAGTCGGTGTCATGTGCGTCATAAGGCGCGGGATTGTATGGGGGCCGGTTTTCGCACCGCCCTCGGCCGCCGCTTGCACCGCCCCGCTTGCCGCGTGCACACTGAAGCCCATGTCGGTTGGGTTGCTTCACACACAGGGCCTGCGTGCCCTGCTCACGGTGCTGGTCGCACTCGCTGCGGCGCTGTGGCCTGGGCGTGTGATGGCCTCTGAAGCGCTGGTCAGCGATCTCGAACAACGCCTGTACCGGGTGGGCGTCGACGAGGTCAACACGTACCTGGGCACCCCTTCGTCAATCCACATGCTCGCCCTCCGCCAGGGCACGGCCGCTTGCCATCTGCACGCGGTGAGCCTCTCGGTTCAGCTGGCGCGCGGCAGCGGCTCGAAGGTGGTCGATGCGCACCGTGAGGCGCTGCGGGTGGCCGTGGGCAGCTGCACGGGCTTCGTGCTGGCCTTGCTGTCACTCACGGAGGTGCCGAAGTTCTGCGCCTCCGTCTCCACCTGGACGGTCAGCCAGATGGCGAGGGAGCTGCGCCGCCGCATCAAGAGCATCGAAGGCGACGAGCTGCTGCGCACCAGCCCCCGCGGCAAGGCCTGCCGGGAGGCGTATGTTTACGAGCTTCACAACACCCGGGTGGGTCTGCGGGTCGGCCGTTGACAGCACACTGCACTCCGATGGCAGCCCCACGCCCCACCACGATGGCCGATTACATCGAGGCGGCCCCGGCCGAGGGCCGGCCCCTTCTGCGCGAGCTTCATGCCTTGCTCAAGAGCGTCGCGCCGCAGGCCAACGAGGCCATCAAGTGGGGCACACCTTTCTTCGTGGAGCCGCGCTTCGTGTTTGCGTTTTCGGCGCACAAGAAACACTGCAGCTTTGCACCACCTGCTGCGGCACTGGCGCGTTTTCGCAAGGAGCTTGCGAAACACAAGACGACCAAGGGCACGCTGCAGTTGCCCTACGCCGAGCCCTTGCCGGAGGGCCTGATCCGAAAGCTCGCCGAGTACAGCGTCCAGCTGGTGCGTGAACGTGAAGACGATGCGTTCTGGTGACGCCTGACCCAAAACCCAGCGACCGAGAGGCCATCGTGCACACGTCCGTACTTGAATTCTGGTTTGTCGAAATTACGCCTGCGCAGTGGTGGAAGGTCGACCTCGCCTTCGATCGTTTGATCGCCGACAGGTTCTCGGGGCTTCACGCGCAGGCTTTGCGCGGCGAGCTTTTCGAGTGGCGCGCGCAGCCCAGGGGCCGGCTGGCCGAGGTGATTGTGCTCGACCAGTTTTCGAGGAACATGCACCGTGGCACGCCGCAGGCTTTTTCGACCGACCCGCTGGCCTTGGTGTTGGCGCAGGAGGCCGTTGCGGCGCAAGCCGACCTGGCGCTGGCGCCCGAAGAGCGGGCCTTCTTGTACATGCCTTACATGCACAGCGAGTCGAGGCTGATCCACCAGGAGGCAGAGCGCTTGTTTCGTGAGCACACCGCCCAACAAAGCCTCGACTTCGAGCTGCGGCACAAAGCCATCATCGACCGATTTGGCCGCTACCCCCACCGAAACGCCATACTCGACCGCGCTTCCACGCCCGAAGAGCTGGCCTTTCTCGCCGAACCCGGGTCGAGCTTCTAGCGCTGTTCACACCCCATGCTGACCATCCTCACCCGCACCCTCCTCGCAGCGCTTGTTCTCTCGGCCGTTGGATGGCAGTTGTGGCTGCACATCGGGGCGGGGTTCAGTACCTTGAACTTTTTCAGCTACTTCACCAACCTGTCGAATTTGTTCGCTGCGTTCGTGTTGCTTTTCAGTGTGTTGAGTCGTTCCGCCCACGCGGGCGCCTGGCGAGATGCACTGCGTTATGTGTCGGCGGTGAACATGGCCCTGGTGGGCCTTGTCTTCGCCGTGCTGCTGCGCAACGTCGACCTGGGCGGGCTGCTCCCCTGGGTCAACTTCATCCTGCATTACCTGATGCCGGTGGCCGTGGTGCTCGACTGGCTGTTGCGGCCCCCCGCCGCGAAACTCGACGCCGGGCTCATTGCGCTGGCCGTGGTGTTTCCCATCGCGTATCTTGTTTACGTGTTGTGGCGCGGCGCCAGCGTGGGCTGGTACCCGTACCCTTTTCTCAACCCGGCCAACGTCGGTGGCTACGGGGCTGTGGCGATATACGGCCTGGGCATTGCCGCCACTTTCTTGTTCGGCGGATGGGCCTTGTGGGCCCTGGGCAATCGCTTGCAGAGAAGCACCTCATAGAACCCACGCAACCCTGAAACCTGATCCTGCCAACGTTGAACCGCCTGCCCATGCCTTCCACTGCTGACTACGCCGACATGAAGGCGTTCTTGCGATTTTTCTCCGAGCGCTTCCTCGATCAACGTGTGGCTTCTGCCCACGATCGACCTTTGGCAGTGCTCGAGCGACAAGAGCAGGAGTCGGCCGTCCGCGCGTCTTCCGGGCTGCGCATGGCGGTGAACAACTGCATGGAGATATCGTCTCCCTGGCCTCTGTCCCAGGTGATGGCGCTCGACCTCGAAATGCACGCCAAGGGCCTGCTCAGTTTGTCTCATGTGCGGTCGCGTGTGTGGGGCCGGTACGCGGCCATGCTCAAGCGCGGTCGGGTGCGAACGGGCGATGAGTTCGCGGTAGCCCAAGCGGTGCTGGCCGACCCCTCACTGGAGCAGACGCTCCCCGCCGCCGAGCGGCAAAGCCTTCACGCCATGGTCCGGGTCTACGGGCCTGTGCGTTTGTAGACCGGTGTGAACAGGCCCTGCAGGGCGTGAGGCTTTGGCGGTGGCTGGCCCACGCGTGGTGGGCAGGCGCCGCAGAATCGCCGGCTTGTCCACCCGGCCGCTGCGCGCGATTCATGACCGACCTCTCCACTTTCCCCATCACCCAGAAATGGCCCGCCCAGCACCCCGAGCGCCTGCAGCTGTATTCGTTGCCCACGCCCAATGGGGTTAAGGTGTCGATCATTCTGGAAGAGACGGGCTTGGCCTACGAGCCGCACCTGGTGAGCTTCACCAGCAACGACCAGTTGTCGCCGGAGTTCATGTCGCTCAACCCGAACAACAAGATCCCCGCGATCATTGACCCCAACGGGCCGGGCGGCCAACCGCTGGCCTTGTTCGAGTCGGGTGCCATCCTCCTTTACCTGGCCGAGAAAACCGGCCAGCTCCTGCCCAGCGACCCGGCGCGCCGCTACCAGGCCATCCAGTGGCTGATGTTCCAGATGGGTGGCGTGGGGCCGATGTTTGGGCAGCTCGGCTTCTTCCACAAGTTTGCCGGCAAGGACTATGAAGACAAGCGCCCGCGTGACCGCTACGTGGCCGAGACGAAGCGGCTCCTGTCGGTGCTCGACAAGCACCTCAAGAGCCGCGCCTGGATCATGGGCGACGACTACTCCATCGCCGACATCGCCACCTTTCCGTGGGTGCGCAACCTGATCGGGTTCTATGAAGCCGGCGAGCTGGTCGGTTTCCAGGAGTTTGCGCAAGTGGACCGGGTGCTGAAGGCCTTTGTGGCGCGGCCGGCAGTACAGCGTGGGTTGGAGATTCCCAAGCGCGCTTGAAGCGCCTACCCTACTGCGCCTCGAGCTCCGCCCACTCGTCGCTGGGCATGCCCAGCACGTAACCTTGGGCGCAGTCGGCGCCTGCACCTTGCAGCAGTTGCAACGACGCGGCGTCTTCGATCAGCGGGGCGATCACCACCACGTTCATCGCGTGGGCGAGGTCGGTCATGGCGCGCACCATCATCACGCCCACCTCGTCGTTGGCCAGG
The DNA here is from genome assembly GCA_014380155.1 of Rhizobacter sp. Taxonomy (GTDB): domain Bacteria; phylum Pseudomonadota; class Gammaproteobacteria; order Burkholderiales; family Burkholderiaceae_C; genus Rhizobacter. Next base: position 9,878 of record JACMKJ010000561.1, read on the forward strand.
CTTTGCACCAGGCTGCCGTCGAGCTTGACCGCGCTCAAGGGCAGGCTGCGCAAATGGCCCAGGCCGCCGAAACCGCGGCCGTATTCGTCGAGCATCAGCTGCGCGCCGAGTTGGTGGATGTCGTTGAGCACCGGCTGCAGCTGCGTCAGGTGGCCGGCGATCTCGCTCTCCTTGAGCTCCAGGCACAGCTGGCCGGGCGCAAACGCGCCGCTGCGCAACAAGGCGGCGAGCCGCGCGACATAAGCCGAATCGAGCAGCGACACCGCCGCCACGTTGATGTGCAGGCGCTGTGCCATGCGCGTGTCGCGCTGGCTGAGCATCAGCGCCAGGCGGTTGACGACCCAGGTGTCGAGCGCCGGCATCAGCTCGAAACGTTCGGCCTGCGACAAAAACGCGCGTGGTGCGAGAAGGGTGTCGACATCGTCCAGACGCAAGAACACCTCGTGCCCGTAAACGGCCGAGGCGGTGTGCCGCTCCAGCTCGGCCTGCCAATCGGGGCCGCTCAAGGCACCGGCCGGCAAGCGGCGCAGGTCGAAGATGGGCTGGAACTGCAGCGCAAAGTTGCCGGCGGCGAGTGCGATCTTCAGCCGCTCCGACCAGCTCTGCTGCAAGGCGGCCAAGGCGCCGGCATCACCGCCCAGGTCGAACATGTGGATGCGGTTGCGGCCCTGGCGTTTGGCGATGTGGCAGGCCGCATCGGCGCAGTTCATCGCATAGGCGGGTGAGAGGGTGTGCCGGCTGAGCCGCGCAATGCCCACGCTGCCCGAGACGTCGAACTCGCGCCCGCCGTGGCTGAAACGCTCTTCATCCAGGATGGCGCGAAACTTCTCGGCCAGCGCGATCACGTTGCCGTCGTCGACGTTGCGCAGCAGCACCGCAAATTCGTCGCCGCCCAGGCGCGCCACCAGGTCGCTCTGGCGCGAGCGCGCCTTCAGCTTGCGGCCGATGCTCGCCAGCAGCGCATCACCCGCGGCATGGCCGGCGGTGTCGTTGATGTGCTTGAAACGATCGAGGTCGATGAACAGCAGCGCGCTTTGTTCGGTGCTGCGGCGCAGGCGAAAGATCTCCTGCTCCAGCATGTATTCGAAGTGGCGGCGGTTGTGCAGCTTGGTCAGGTGGTCGTGGCGCAGCTGCCACTGCGTCTCGGCCTCGTGGCGCTTGCGCTCGGCGATGTCTCTGAAGGCCACCACCACGCCCACGCATTCACCCTCTTGGTGTTGCGGGCGCACGGTGCACTCCACGTTGACCAGCTCGCCGTCGGTGCGCCAGAAAACCGTCTCCCAGTTGCTGAGCGAGTCACCCAGCTCATAAGCCTGTTGCAGGAAGCAGGTTTCGGCGGGCACCGGGCGGCCGCGTTCGTCGGCATGGTGGATGCGCTCGTGCGCTTGCAGGCCCACCAGCTCGTCTTCGTGCGTGCATTGCAAGAGCCGCAGTGCGGTCGGGTTGACGAAGGTGATGCGCCCGCTGCGGTCGACGCCGTACACCCCGTCGCCCACCGAGGCGAGGATGAGTTCGAGCCGCTGGCTCTCGGCCTTCAGGCGCTGCTCACGCTCGCGCAGGCGGGCCATGCTGTCGACGCGAGCGATGAACAACTCATCGGACTCGTTCTTGAACATGCACTCCATCGCGCCGGCTTCGAGGCAGTCGCTGATGAGGCCGTCTTCGTACGAGCCGGTCAGCACGGCGAGCGTGAGGTCGCGCGTGGCGGGCAGCTCGCGCAGTGCGCGGCACAGCGCGGCGCCGTTCATGCCAGGCATGAAGTAGTCGATCACCGCCAGGTCGAAGCGCTCGGTCTGCACCTTGGCGAGCGCGGCTTCGGCGTGCTCGCAGGCCACCACCGCATACCCGTGGTTGCGCAGCACACGCTGGTACTTGGTGCGGCTGGTGCGCGAGTCGTCGACCAGCAGCACCTTGAGGGCGTTGGGCGACTCGGCATTCGGCCGCGTTTCGTTGGCCACCTGCGCGAGCAGGCCTCGCACCAGGCGCGGCACCTCCGAAGGGCGCTGCAGGCGCAGCACCTGTGTGAAGGGACGCTGCGCGGCGAGGCGGGCATCCACATGCGCCGGGTCGGCGGCCAACACGAGCAAGGCCACCTGGCGGCAATCGGGTTTGTGCAGGCGCTGGGTGAGGGCGTGGCTGATGGCGGCTGGCGTGGTCGACCAGCCGACGATCACCGTGCCGAGGCCGCGTGCGAGCTCTTGCTCCATCGTGACGAGGGCCGCTTCGTCGGCCGGCAGTGCGATCACGTTGAAGCCGTGGCGAAGCAGCAGCTTTTCCATGCCGCGACGCAGGGTGGGAGAAGACTCGACGAGCAGCAGCCGATGCATCACGAAATGGTAGAGGGGCGTGCGGGTCGGCGGGTGTTACGTTTCGTGACGAAGTGGTGCAAAGCCAGAGAGGGCGTGCGGCCGCTCGGTTAGGCTGTGGCATACACCACGCTTCACACCCCGTGCCACTTGCCGTGAAACCCCTCATCACCCTGCCCATCGTTGCGCTGCTCACGGCGTGTGTGGTGGTGCCGCGCACCGACAGCGTGTACGACCACGACTGCCAGATGCAGCGCCGCCAGATGACGCTCGAGGTGCAGCAGATCGGCGCCTTTGGCGGCTGCTCCAACGATGGGTGTGTGGCGCTGCTGGTGGGTGCCGGTGTGGTGGCCGCCGCGAGCGCCGTGGTGTCGGGCAGCATCGCGGTGGTGGGCAACGTGGTCTATTGGATCGAGCGCCAGGGGCAATGCAGGCCCTTGCCGCCACTGCCGCCGCCACCCCCGCCGGTGGTGCGCTGAAGCCTCACACCTTCTGCGCGCGCTGGCGTGTCATGCGCTGCAGGCTGGCGGCTTGCACCCCCAGTGAAGCCACGGTGGCGAGCGTGAACGCCGCCGCCACACCGAGCGGCACCAAGGCCAGCGACAGCACGAAGCAGAACGCCACGAACGAGTAGAGCCCGGTTGCCATTGCGCTCAACAGCGCCGCAGCAAAAGCCGAGCCCTGGCTGCGGTGCGAAAACACCGCCAGCACGATGCCGAGAATGGGAAACACCGCCAGCAGCCCGCTCCAGGCCGGGCCCACGCTCGCGGCCACCCACGTCACGCCCACCGTGAGCGCGGCGCC
>JACMKJ010000562.1 GCA_014380155.1 Rhizobacter sp.
CAGTTCAGGGATGTAGACGCCCTTGCTGAAGGTCGCCGCCATGGCGAACGCGCCGGTGGCCGGGTCGAACACGCCCTTCAGGAACAGCCGGTCGAGCCCGCCGATGAAGGCGTTGCCTGTGGTGAATGCGAGGCTGTAGCCGTAGACGAACCACAGCACGACGATCAACGAGAAGGTGACCATCACCTGCATCAAGACCGACAGCATGTTCTTGCTGCGCACCAGGCCACCGTAGAAGAGGGCCAGGCCAGGCACCGTCATCATGATGACGAGCAAGGTGGCGACGATCATCCAGGCGACGTCGCCCTTGTTGGCCACGGGTGCAGCAGCGGGAGCGGCGGCAGAAGCCGCTGCTTCAGGCGCAGAGGCGGCGGCTGGAGCGGCGGCGACCGAAGCGGCCGCCTCAGGTGCGGAAGCTGCCTGCGCGAACGAGGCTCCGCTGAAGCCCAGAACCGACAGGCCCAGGATGAGGGTTGCAATGAGTTTTTTCATGTTGGTTGTCTCTCTTTTTCGCGTCAGAGGGCGTCTTTGCCCGTCTCACCAGTGCGGATGCGCACTACCTGCTCCAGCGGCGAGACAAAAATCTTGCCGTCGCCGATCTTGCCGGTGCGGGCAGCGGTCTCGATGGCTTCGATCACGCGGTCGATGAGCGAGTCATCCACGGCGGCTTCGATCTTCACCTTGGGGAGAAAGTCCACCACGTACTCCGCACCGCGGTACAGCTCGGTGTGGCCCTTTTGGCGGCCGAAGCCCTTGACTTCGGTCACCGTGATGCCCTGAACGCCAATGGCGCTGAGGGCCTCACGAACTTCGTCAAGCTTGAACGGCTTGACGATGGCAGTCACCATCTTCATGGTCATCTCCAGTTAGAGGATTCAGTGGGTGTTGCAGCTACTTCGACTTGGTGATCGTCACGACGACGCGGCCCGAACGGAGCACGCCATCAAGGCGAAGGGTCTTGTGCAGCTTTTGTGCCAAGGCCTTTTTGGGGCGTCACGCCCCATCTGCGTGCCTTCCGTTCAACGGCAGCACTCATCCGCACCGAATCAGTGTTCCGTTCGTGTTTGGTAGACGAATGGCACGACTTTGGTGCGAAATGGCGGTTGGGCTCCAGCGCCCTGCCGGGCACAATCGCCGGCACATGACAGCGGCGCACACGTCTGCGCCGCGCATGCACAGGGAGGAAAGAACATGTCACTCGCGGTCATCCACAGCCGGGCACTGGACGGCCTTGCCGCACCGGCGGTCACGGTCGAGGTCCATCTGGCCAACGGCCTGCCCAGCTTCACGCTGGTGGGTCTGGCCGACACCGAGGTCAAAGAAGCACGAGAGCGGGTGCGCGCCGCGCTTCAAAACAGCGGGCTCGAATTCCCGCACAACAAAAGAATCATCGTGAATCTGGCGCCGGCCGACCTGCCGAAGGAAAGCGGGCGCTTCGACCTGCCGATCGCCTTGGGCATCCTCGCCGCGAGTGGCCAGGTTGATGCGCAACGCCTGTCGCGCTTCGAGTTCGCTGGCGAGTTGTCATTGGCCGGTGACCTGCGACCGGTGCGCGGTGCCTTGGCGATGGGGCTCGCGCTGCAGCGTGATGCACAAACGGCACGCGCGCTGGTCTTGCCAGTTCAAAGCGCCCAAGAGGCAGCCCTGGTCGAAGGCCTCGCGATTCACAGCGCCGCTCACCTGCTGGAGGTGGTGCAGGCCATGCAACCCGTCGTCGATGCAGCCGAAGCGGCCGAGCTGCCGCGCGCTCGGGCCGAGATGCTTCGCAAGCCCGCCAGCGTGCCTGACCTGATCGAGGTCAAAGGCCAGGCCGCTGCCAAGCGGGGGCTGGAGATTGCCGCGGCGGGCGGGCACAGTGTGCTGATGATGGGCCCGCCTGGCACCGGCAAATCGATGCTGGCGCACCGTTTTGCGGGCTTGTTGCCGCCGCTGTCGCAAGACGAAGCGCTCGAGTCAGCGGCGGTGCTGAGTCTGAATGGCGGCTTCACCCCTGAGCGCTGGGGTGTGCGGACGACCCGCCAACCGCACCACAGTGCGTCATCGGTCGCGCTGGTGGGCGGCGGGTCGCCTCCCCGGCCGGGCGAGATCTCGCTGGCACACCACGGGGTTCTGTTCCTCGACGAGTTGCCCGAGTTTCAAAGGGCGGCGCTCGAAGCCTTGCGCGAGCCGATGGAAACCGGCCGCATTACCATCTCGCGCGCCGCGCGGCAAGCCGAGTACCCGGCGCGCTTTCAGCTGATCGCGGCGATGAACCCCTGCCCGTGCGGCCACCTCGGCAGCCCCTTGCGGGCCTGCCGCTGCACGCCCGATGCGGTGTTGCGCTACCAGGGCCGCATCAGCGGGCCCCTGCTCGACCGCATCGACCTGCAGCTCGAAGTGCCTGCCGTGCCACCCGACACCCTGGCCGCCGCTGCCGATGGTGAACCCAGCGCGCAGATCGCCGAGCGGGTGGTGCGCGCGCGGCAGCG
>JACMKJ010000563.1 GCA_014380155.1 Rhizobacter sp.
AACATTCAGCGTCAGCAAGCGTGCAGCACGCGCTGGGCGCAACCCGCGCACCGGTGCCGCCATCAAGATCAAGGCCGCCAAGGTGCCGAAGTTCCGTCCGGGCAAGGCCCTGAAGGATGCAGTCAACTGATTGAAGTTCTCGGGTGCTTAGCTCAGTTGGTAGAGCGGCGCCCTTACAAGGCGTAGGTCGGGGGTTCGAGCCCCTCAGCACCCACCAACGAGACGCCGCGCGAGCCCCCTCCAGGCACGTTGCCATCAGCTAAAATTCTCATCGTTTACTCTGCAAAGGCGAACTCAGGTTCGCCTTTGTCGCATCTGGGGTGATTGGATTGCCCCCGCTCTGCCGCTCATTGATCGAGGTCACAGATGTTTGAAATTTTCCGCAAGCACACCCGCATTCTTCTGTTCGTCTTGGTGCTGCTGATCATTCCCTCTTTTGTGCTGTTCGGCATCGAGGGCTACAGCGGTTCGACTGGCGGTGCCAATACAACCGTGGCCAGTGTGGGGTCGCGCAAGATCAGCCAGGCCGAGCTCGATGCGGCGCACCGCCGCCAGGTCGACATGCTGCGCAGCCAGATGCCAGGCCTCGACGTGAAGATGTTCGACTCGCCCCAGATGAAGCGCAACACGCTCGATGGGCTGGTGCGCGAGCAGGTGTTCCTCGCCGCCGCCGACAAGGCAGGCTTCGTGACCACCGACGAGCGGCTGCTGCGCGAGTACATGACCGACCGCCAGTTCGATCCGTTCCGTAAACCTGACGGCAGTCTGAATATTCCCGGTTTGGAGCTGGCGCTGGCGCAGCAAGGCCTCAACAAACAGCGCTTTGACCAGATCAAGCGCGAAGAGCTCGTGATGCGCCAGGTGCAGATGGGCGTGGTCGGCACGGTGCTGGCACCGGCGGCATCGGCATCGAGTGCGATGGACGCGCTGTTTCAGCAACGCGAAGTGCAGCTGCAGCGGTTTGACACCAAGGACTACCTGAGCAAGGTCAATCCGAGCGCCGCCGACATCGAGGCGTACTACAAGAACCCTGCGCATTCAGCCGAGTTTCAGACGCAGGAGAAGGCTGACATCGAATACGTGGTGCTCGACATCGAGACCATCATGAAGGGCATCAAGGTGCCTGAAGACGAACTGAAGAAGTACTACGACGAAAACGCGCAAAAGCTGTATTCAGTGGCGGAGGAGCGCAAGGCCAGCCACATCTTGATCAAGGCGGGCAAGGACACGCCTGCCGAAGAGCGCGCAAAGGCACGTGCCAAGGCCGATGCCTTGTTGGCAGAGCTGACCAAGAACCCGGCATCGTTTGCCGATGTAGCCCGCAAGAACTCGCAAGATGCCAGTACCGCTGAGAAAGGCGGTGAGGTCGATCTGTTCATGGCACGCGGCGACACCGACAAGGTCTACGAAGGAGCGCTGTTCGCTATGAAGAAACCGGGTGACCTGAGCCCGATCGCCGAGACCAGTGAAGGGTTCTACATTCTTCAGCTCAAGGCGCTGCGTGGCGGCGACAAGCGCAGCTACGACAGTGTGCGTGCCGACATCGAACAAGAGCGCAAGAAGCAGCTCGCGCAAGCCGAGTTCGCGAAAGCCGCGGCCGAGTTCAACAACCTGGTGTACGAACAGTCCGACAGCCTCAAGCCCGCTGCCGACAAACTCAAGCTTGAATTGCGCAGCGCCAAGGGCGTGACGCGCATGCCTTTGCCAGATGCCAACGGCCCGCTGGCCTCTGCAAAACTCCTTGAGGCCTTGTTCGGCGCCGACGCCTTGCGCAACAAGCGCAACACCGAGGCGGTTGAAACTGCCGCCAACACCTTGGTGTCAGCACGTGTGGTGCAGTACAGCCCGGCCGCCATGCAGCCCCTGGCCGAGGTCAGTGCGCGTGTGCGCGAGCGGGTGGTCGCCATTCAGGCAGCTGCAATGGCCCGCAAGGAAGGCGAGGCCCGCCTCGCGGCGCTGCGCCAGGCCCCTAACACCGACCTCGGCACGCCGCTGCAAACGGTCTCGCGCGCACAGGGCAAGGAACTTGTGCGCCAGGTGGTTGATGCGGTGCTCAAGGCTCCGGTGGCCACGCTGCCTGCCGTGACCGGTGTTGAGTTGGCCGATGATGGCTTCGTCGTCGCACGCATCGTGAAGGTGCTCGGCCGTGACCCTGTGGCGGCCGACTCCGCGCGGGCCTCGTCGCAATACGCCCAGACATGGGGGGCGGCAGAAGCCTTGGCCTACTACACGGCCCTGAAAGCGCGCTTCAAGGTCGAGGTGAACCTGCCTTCGGTTGCGGAGACTGTTGCGCCCAAGTGATGAGGTGGTCGCCGCTTCCGCTATAATCTGCGGCTCTGCGGTGGCTGTAGCTCAGTTGGTAGAGTCCAGGATTGTGATTCCTGTTGTCGTGGGTTCGAGCCCCATCAGCCACCCCAAAAAATAAGCAAGGCCCCCGATCACTCGGGGGCCTTTTGTTTTGGGGCCGCGGTTGTGGCCGGGGGTGTGGCCTCAGTTTTTTTCCGACAGCTGCCGAATGCAGACGCGGCAGCCAATGCCGCCAGCGGGCATCTCGCGCCAATCGACCTCACCGCCCAGTTGCTTGACGCGTTTGCGTACACCGCCTAACCCCAGGCCATGCGCCCAGGCCTGGGGGTTGCGACCCGTGCCGTTGTCGGTGACGGTCAGGTCCAGGCGGTCGCCGTCGAGCATGAACTCGATGTCGACGCGGCGCGCCTGCGAGTGGGCAATGACGTTGTTGACCAGCTCGCGCATCACGCGGGTGAGGGCCGACCACTGCACCACGGTGAGCGAGATGTCGCGGTCAGCGCTGAAGCTCCAACCCAGCGACATGTGCGCCGCCGTGAGGCGCTGCGTGAGGTCAGATTTCCATTCGGCGGCCGCGTGTGAGAGCGGGTGATTGGGCGCGGCGAGGCCACGCGTCAGCGTCTTGAGGTCTTGCAAGGTATGGCGAACGTAGTTCTCCATCTCGGGCGACTGGGCCTTGTACATGAGCGTCAGCAGCCGCGCACCGATGTCGTCGTGCAGGTCTTGCGCCAACCGCAGCCGCTCTTCGCTGCGGCCTTGTTCGACGGCCTTGTCGAACGCCACTGCGCGGCGAAGTTGCTCGACCACCCGCTCGGCCAGGCGCGCGTCTTCGGTGCTGAACAGGCGGCGGCCGTGGTGCGCAAAACGGATCACGATGGAACTCGCCTCGCCGGCTTCGCCATTCATCAGTTCGGGCACTGGGATGACGAGTGTGGAGCCTCCGCCGGTGACGCGGGTGGCGGGGCTGCGTTGGTCGATGACCACGGCCTCCATTGGCTCGAACAGCTCGCGCAGCAACTGCGTCAGGAGGGCCGCCGTGCGCTCAGGGTGGGCTTCGACTTCACGTGCGATGCGGTACAGCTTTTCGAACATGCGCTCGGTGGTGAGCACGTTTTGATTGCGCACCTGGTTGAGGAGCCATTGGCGTGCGCCGGAATACAGACCCAGTGACAAGAACAGCGCCAGCGTCAGCGAGGCGAACTGGCCGAACGAGAACACGGCCACAAACAGCAGATCGAGCGCCGTCGCGACGGTGCTGATGGCCGCCAACAGCGAGAACTCGCGCATCACCTGCTGCGACTTCGACAAGAAAGGCAGCAACAGCAGCAGCGAGGACAGAAACACCGTCCAGATCGTCGGCCCCGTGGCGGCGATCTGCTGCTGGACGTGTGGCGCGCTGCCCGAGGCCGCAAGCGCCAGCGTCAGCAGCAGCCAGGCGCCGACCGCCAGCACGCCGAAGCGCCGCATGACGACGGCGAAGGGGTGCGGCTCGATGCGGTGCGACCAGGTGAGCAAGGCGATGGCCACCACACCGAACAGCGCGACACTGCCTTGCAGCCACCACCACGCGCCGCTCAGCTCGGCATTGCCGATCAGCACGATGAGCACGGCCACGCTGAGCCAGCTCAGCCACGCCACCACACCAGAGCCTGATATGCGGCGTGGATGCAGGGCCGAGGCATGAACCACCGCAGCGGCGGTGAGCAGGTCGAGGCTCATGTGCAGCGGCATGTTCCAGCGCGGCAGAGGCAACGGCAGCGCGAGCCCCATGGTCGACTCGATGGCCACCAATGCGAGGTTGCCCGACTGGCACAAGGCAGCCAGTGCATACAGCAGGTTGCGCGCCGTCGGTCGAGCCAGCACCACCACCATGGCTACCAGGTAGAGCACCAAGGCCAGGCCGGACAGCAGCCAGAACATGGCCCCCAGCGAGCCGAGCCCACGCCGTGGCAGAGAGACCTCGGCCATCTCGCCTTCGGAGAAGAACAGCTTCACCTTGCCTTGTGCCATCGCGTTGGACAGCTGCTCGTGCATGGCACGGTGGCGCTCGCGCTCGATGTCGTCGATGACCCAGCGCGACGAGCGCCGAAGTGTGAGCCCATCGACCACGGCCGCGCTGCTGTTGGCGCCAATCACGCCCAGCAGGGCGCGGCCCTCATGGGGTGTGAGCATCGGGTCGGCCGACGCCACCAGCTGCAGTTGACTTTGTGCGCCGGCCTTCCAGGTGGCGTCGAGATGCGGTGACTCGGCCAGCCAGCGCGCCAGCAGCAGCACTCCGACACAGCCCAACAGGGCGGCCACCACGAGCAGCCGCAGTCGCCAGCCCATCCAGCGCGACAAGGGCTCGTCGCCGCCGAAGCTGCGGTCGATCAGACCGGAGTCGAGCGGGCTGGAATCGGGACCGAGGCTGAAGCTGCTGCTCGGCAGCTCACCTGCCGTGTGGGCAGAAGAAGAGGGCGCACCACGCAGTCGCATGTCCATGGTGGCGTAGCCGGTGGGGCCGAAGCGGCGTCAGACCAGGCCTTGCTTGCTGGCCAGCACCGCGGCCTCGGCGCGGCTCGACACGTTCAGCTTCTTGTAGATCGACTTGATGTGGTCGTTGACGGTGAACCACTTGATGCCCATCAGGTTGGCGATTTCCTTGATGGTGAAACCCTTGCTGAGGTAGGTCAGCACCTCGCTCTCGCGCGGTGTGAGGCGCTCGTGGTCGAGCGGAGCTCCGCGGCCGAGCGGCATCGGGCGGCTGCTCTGAAAGCCCGAGGTTCCGGCCAGGCCCGGCTCGGCGAGCCCGCCCATGCCGCCAGGCCCCTGCCTGAAGTGGCTGAGTAGCCGGCGCGCAATGGCCGGTGACAGCGGCGGTTGGCCACGCACGATCTTTTGAAGCTCTTCCACCAGCACTTCGAAGCGGTCTTCCTTCAGCAGGTAACCATCGGCACCGCATTGCAGGGCAGGAAAGAGGTGGTCGTCGTCGGAGTACAGCGTGGTGACGATCTTGGTGGCCGGGTAGCGGGCCAGCTCGGCCAGCAACTCCATGCCATTGCCATCGGGCAGCTCCAGGTCGACCAGCACCAGCTTGAACGGGTCGGCCGACAGCTCGGCGCGCAGCGGATCGATCACACCCACCTGGCGGCGAGCGGTTTCGAGGTCGCCGGCTTCCGTGATGACGATGGTGTCGCTGAAACTCTCGCGCACCACGCGGCAGAGAAAGCTGCGGGCGACCGGGTTGTCTTCAACGATCAGAACCTTGATAGCCATGGATGCTCTCAGGAGGGGTTTTGCATCCTAGCGCACTCGCTGCGCCGCTTGTATCCCGCGAACGTCACTGGCGCGTCCCGCCCGGGCTGGTTTGCAGGGCGCGGGCGAGCCGGCTGTAACGGTCGCGCAGGTCGATCAGGCGCTCGTTCTTCTGGGTTTCGCTGAGGCGTGCGTCGAGCAGCACTTCGGAGCGCAGCTTGAAGTCTTCGATTTCGAGCACGAACTTGAGCTGCTGGTTGTTGGACGCCTTGAAGCCCGC